>NZ_WKDB01000003.1:0-152994 GCF_021606215.1 Pseudomonas sp. PA-5-4B
GACCCACCCCGTTTCACCCCCGACCGTAAAATCTTCGAACGCGCCCTGAGCCACTACCTGCAACCCACCCTACCGCCATCCTTCGCCGTGCATCACGACCTCAGCTTCGAAGACGCCCTCGCCCAAATCTGCGACTTGCTGCGCTGTGCAGCCGCCACCGCAGCGGCCACCCGCCAGGCGCTGAGCGGTGATGAACAGCACATGGCCGGCGCCACCGAGCACTTGGTCAACCAGGCCAAAACCCTTGCCGACCGCGCGCTGGAGTGCATGAACGCCGCGTAACCCTCTGCCGGAACTGGCTTATGTGGGAGCTGGCTTGCCTGCGATGGCCATAGGTCTCTACACAACTTCTGAAGGCAGCCAATTTCTCCTGTGGCGAGCAGGCTTGTCCTGCGTTGGGCCGCGAAGCGGCCCCAGTAAAGGCACTGCAATTTTCCTGAAAGAACTCAGTGTCTGGGTTTGGGGCTGCTTCGCAGCCCAACGCAGGGCAAGCCTGCTCGCCACAACAGCCCACTGGCCGCAGGCTTCGCGTTAACCGGTTGTGTAGATACCTATGGCCATCGCAGGCTTGCCTGCTCCCACTGGTCAGCGTCTACGCGTGAACGTCAGGTCTTTGCGCGACTGCGCTTGTAGACATAGGCGATGTTTTCAATATCGAACCGGCCGTCCTGCTTACCTGGCCCATCGTCGCCAATCCCGATATCCAGCGCCAGCAGCAACTCCGGGCGGGCCAGAAGTTCCAAAGCGCTCTCTTGTGCCTGTGCCGAAAAAGTCCGGGTGCTGGGCACCATGCCGGCGGCTTCTTTCAACTCATGAATATTCACAAAACGGTCGTTTTTACCGGCGGCAAACTCGCGCAAGTGATAGGCGATGTGCCGCAATAAGTATTCGTTGCTCCAGAACGGCTGTGGGCCGACCTTATGCGGCGCATCTTCGCGGGAAGCCAGCCATTGCTTATCGCTGAGAGCGCCATACCCCTCCTGGGTGAAGGCTTGCCACATGCTTGCCGGTGTTTCGGCCACCGCATAGCCGCTGCCGGTGAACCCTTCGAGTACACCGTTGTTTGCATCCTCACCGCGAGTTTTGCCTGCTGCACTCAGAGACGCATCAATCCAGTTAAGTACTCTGGCCGCGTTGTAGGCCGCATCCGCTCTAGACTGGGGGTAAGGGTTACTGGAGGTCCAATCGCCCAATTGCCTATAGGCCATTTCAAAGTAAATATTATTTTCACGCACGGGTTGTCTCACCACTATTTTGCCGTTCACTTTACCGACCCAGTCACGACGTATTCCTCGTTGGCTGTCCAGCCATTTGAGTATGGGGTTGTCATTAATGATTTGCTCAGCGGATCGAGTATCGCCCTGGGGGCGCTGGAGATTTTCCCTCGGGACAACATGCTGATTTTTCTCGCCGCGCAGCGGGTCGATGGGGCCGCGCACAGGCGTTGGCACATAGATTGGAAAGAGTTCCCCTGCGCTAAAGCCCCGTCGTTCATGTTCGTGCTGATCAATATTACCCAGAGACATTGTGTAGTGACTCCAAAAGGAAAAAGATGCCTCGCAGAATTCGGGAGGTCATTCTTAATTAACGCAGGTCAGAACTCTGGTTCCCTTACAGGGATCACCGAATGGGGCTGCATTCGTCGGCAAATGTTTCCACTGTGGTGTTGCGTAGATTCCCCGGTCTCCCCCCGACAAGCCCGCATACCAGCGGTTTTTACAGGTAAACTCCCTTCTTTTTCACCGCCCTTCTCTGTTCACGGCGGCCATTCACCTCTTGTATTTAACGGAGTTCGCCTTGCGTCTGTTCCACACCTCCGACTGGCACCTTGGCCAAAACCTGCACGGCCAGGAACGCGACTTCGAACACGCCTGTTTTCTCGACTGGCTGCTGGGCCAATTAAAAGCCGAGCAGCCGGATGCGCTGCTGATCGCCGGCGATATCTTCGACACGGTCAACCCGCCGCTCAAGGCACAGGAGCGCCTGTACGACTTCATCATCAGCGCCCACGAACAAAACCCCAAGCTGACCATTGTGATGATCGCCGGCAACCACGATTCCGGCTCGCGGATCGAGCTGCCCGCGCCGTTGATGCGCCGTTTGCGCACCCATGCATTGGGCCGCGTGCTGTGGCTGGACGACGGCCAATTGGACGCCGAGCGCCTGCTGATCCCGCTGCCCGACGCCAAAGGCAAGATCGCCGCCTGGTGCCTGGCGCTGCCGTTTTTGCGCCCGGCGGAAGTCACGGGTGCGCACTTGGGCGACGACTATCTGCGGGGCATTGGCCAGGTGCATGAATGGCTGATCGCCGCCGCCAATGCCAAACGCAAGAAAGGCCAGGCGCTGATTGCCATCAGCCATGCGCACATGGCCGGTGGTTCGGTGTCGGAAGACTCCGAACGCAGCCTGATCATTGGTAATGCCGAAGCACTGCCTGCCAGCCTGTTCGATGCCAGTGTGAGTTATGTGGCGCTGGGCCATTTGCACAAGCCGCAGCAGGTCAACGGCGAAGAGCGCATCCGCTACAGCGGCTCGCCCATTCCCTTGTCGTTTTCCGAAATCGGCTACAAGCACCAGATTCTCGATGTGACCTTCCAGGGCCAACGCCTGGTGGGCGTCGAGCCACGCCTGATCCCACGCTCGGTCAACCTGCAACGCCTGGACGCTGCGCCGCTGGCGGATATCCTCGCACAGCTCGCCGACCTGCCCGACATCGACCTGCTCGCCGAAACCCAGCGCCACCCCTGGCTGGAGGTACGCGTGCGCCTCGACGAGCCGCAGCCGGACCTGCGCCAGCAAATCGAGACTGCCCTGCAAGGCAAGGCCGTGCGCCTGGTGCGCATCGCCGCCGAATACGCAGGCAAACGCGGCAGCGACGACACGGACGAAGCCGGTCTGGTCGAACTTGACCAGCTCACGCCCCAGGAACTGTTCAGCCGCGCCTGGCACGACAACTACGGCAGTGAGGTGGATGAACAGACCATGAAGGATTTCGCCGTGCTGCTTCAGGAAGTGCAACAGGAGGGCGAACAGCCATGAAGATCCTCGCCATCCGCCTGAAAAACCTCGCCTCCCTGGCTGGCCCGTTCGAGATCGACTTTACTGCCGAGCCCCTGGCCAGCGCCGGGTTGTTCGCGATTACCGGCCCAACCGGCGCGGGTAAAAGTACCCTGCTCGATGCCTTGTGCCTGGCACTGTTTGGCGCCGTGCCACGTTTGGGCGATACCGGCCAGGCCAAAATGCCGGATGCCGACAGCGATATCTCCATCGGCGACCCACGCACGCTGATTCGCCGCGGCACCGGCGGCGGGTATGCCGAGGTGGATTTTGTCGGCGTCAACGGCCGCCGTTACCGCGCCCGCTGGGAAGCCAACCGCGCCCGCGACAAGGCCAGTGGCAAGTTGCAGAACAGCCGCCAAAGCCTGATTGACCTGGACAGCGACCAACTGCTGGCCAGCCAGAAAACCGAATACAAGACCCAGCTGGAACTGGCCCTGGGCTTGAATTTCGAGCAGTTCACCCGTGCCGTATTGCTGGCGCAAAGTGAGTTCAGCGCGTTCCTCAAGGCCAACGACAATGAGCGCAGCGAACTGCTGGAAAAGCTCACCGACACCGCGCTGTATACCCAGCTCGGCCGCCGCGCTTTCGACAAGGCCAAGGATGCCAGGGACGCGCATAAACAGCTGCAAGACCAGGCCACCGGCCTGGTGCCGCTGGCGCCTGAGGCCCGCGCCGAACTTGACCAGCAGTTGGCCGAGGCGCAGCAGCACCTCAAGACCCAGCAGGCGCAACTCAAGCAGTTGGAGCTGCAACACACCTGGCTCAAGGAGCTACGTGAGTGGCAGGAGCGCCAGCTCAGTGCCACCGAACAATTGCAGCAAGCCCAACAGCTCTGGGACAGCCAAGGCCAACAGCGTCAGGACCTGAGCCGCCTGGAGCAGTTAGCGCCACAACGCCATCAGTTCGCGCGGCTGGCTGAACTCGACACCCTGCTCACCCCGCTGGCGGCGCAGATTCAACAGCACATCGAGCAGCAAACCGCGCTGCAAGCACGCCAGGAGCAGGCGCAACAACAGCAGGCCGCCGCCCAGGTCGCCTTGGCTGACGCCTTGAAACACCAGGCCGACGCCGTGCCCTTGCTGCGCCAGGCGTTCGAACAGCAGAGCACCCTCGCCCATCTGAGCAAAGACCTGGCCAAACGCAGTGACGACAAGCAACAACAGGAAACCGCCTGCGCCGAAGGGCAGTCGTTGCTCAATGGCTTGCTGGAGAAACAGGCCCTGGTTGCCGGGCGCCTGCAACGCCTGGCCGCTGAGCTTGAGCGCAGCGCTGCCTTTGCACCGCTGAGCGACGCTTGGACCGCCTATCGCGACCGCCTGCAACAGCTGATGCTGATCGGCAACCGCCTGAACAAGGGCCAGGCCGAACTGCCGCAGCTTGAACACAAAGCCGCCACCGCTGCCGAAAAATTCACCCAGCAGCGCGAGGCGTTGGACCTGCTGTACCAGGAAGCCGGCGCCGAACCGCACGCCGTCGCCGAGCAGGTCCAATTGCTCGCAAGCCTGCTGCAGGACAATCGCAAGCAGCAACGCGCCTTCGAAGACCTTACGCGCTTGTGGGACAGCCAGCAGCAGCTGGATATACAGAGCGCCGCGCTGACGCAAAAACTCGCAGACGCCCAGCAACAGCGCGAACAGTTGAACCAGACCGGCCTGCAAACCAAGGCCGAACTCACGGTGGCCGAGCAAACAATGTCGGTGACCAAGCAACTGCTGGAACGCCAGCGGTTGGCGCGCAGTGCCAGTGTCGAAGAGTTGCGCGAGCAGTTGCAGGACGACCAGCCGTGCCCTGTGTGCGGCAGCCATGAGCATCCGTACCATCAGCCCGAAGCCTTGCTGCAAAGCCTTGGCCGCCATGATGAAAACGAAGAAGCCACGGCGCAGAAGGCCGTCGATACGCTGAAGGAAAAACTCACCGAGCTGCGTGGCGAAGTGGGCGGCTTGATCGCCCAGCAAAAGGAGTTCCTGCAACAGCAAGAGCTGTTGGCGACACAACAACAGGGCCTGGCCCCCAGCTTGCAAGCACATCCATTGTCGGCCTCGCTGTTTAATCAGGACGCCACCCAGCGCAGCGCCTGGCTGGCCCAGCAGTTGGCGCAACTTACGCAAAGCATCGCCCAGGATGAGCAACGCCAAGGCGCCCTGCTCAACCTGCAACAAAATGCCGGGCGCTTACAGCAACAACTGCAAGCGGCCCAGGACGCCAGCCAGCAAGCCCGCCAGCTGCTGGTGGACCAGCAACGCGAACTGTCCAATGACCGTGAGCGCCTGGACGAAGAACTGCAGGCCTTCGCCGGCCTGCTACCGGCCGACACCCTCGACGGTTTGCGCCGTGAACCGGCAGCGACCTTTATGCAGCTGGACCAGCACGTCAGCCAGCGCCTGGAACAGCTGGGCCATCAGCGTGATGAGTTGGCTGAACAGCAAGAACGCCAGCAGGCCATCGAAAAAGAGCAGACCCATCAGCAGCATCGCCAGCAGCAGGTGGAAGCCTTGCAACAGCAAGTCACCGAGCTGACCACCCAGCAACAGGCCGCCCAGGCAATACTCACCGCCTTGCTCGGCGAGCACACCAGTGCCCAACAGTGGCAACACCGGCTGGATGAGGCCGTGGCGCAAGCTCGCCGAAGCGAGACAGACGCCAACCAACAGCTGCAAGAGCTGCGCGATGCCCTGATCCAATTGGCTGCCGACCTCAAGGCCCAGCAGGAACGCGTACAGGCGCTGACCGCCGAGCAGCAGACCCTCGATGCGCGCCTGGGCGAATGGCGCGCGCTGCACCCGCAACTGGATAACGACGGTCTTACGCGTTTGCTGGCCTTTGATGACAGCCAAGTCAGCGCCTTGCGCCAGCAGTTGCAGCACAGCGAAAAAGCCGTCGAGCAAGCCAAGGTGTTGTTGCAGGAGCGCGAACAGCGCCTGGCCGAACACAAGGCCTTGCACAATGGCAACCTGGACGCCGAACAGCTGGACAGCAGTCTCGCCGCGCTTAATCAGCAATTGGCCGAGGGCGACAGCCGCTGCGCCGAATTGCGTGCGCGTCAGTCCGAAGACCAACGTCGCCAGGACGCCAACCATGTCCTGGGCGAGCATATCGCCAAGGCTTATGACGAGTGGCAGCGCTGGGCACGCCTGAATGCGCTGATCGGCTCGGCCACCGGCGACACGTTCCGCAAGATCGCCCAGGCCTACAACCTCGACTTGCTGGTACACCACGCCAACGCGCAGTTGCGCCAACTGGTGCGCCGCTATCGCCTCAAGCGCGGCGGCAGCATGTTGGGGCTGTTGGTGATGGACACAGAGATGGGCGACGAATTGCGCTCGGTGCATTCGCTGTCGGGTGGCGAGACGTTCCTGGTGTCGCTGGCGTTGGCGTTGGGGCTGGCGTCGATGGCGTCCAGCACCTTGAAGATCGAGTCGCTGTTTATCGACGAAGGTTTTGGCAGCCTGGACCCCGAATCGCTGCAATTGGCGATGGACGCGCTGGACGGCTTGCAAGCCCAGGGCCGCAAGGTGGCAGTGATCTCCCACGTACAGGAAATGCATGAGCGCATCCCGGTGCAGATCCAGGTCAAGCGCCAGGGCAATGGTTTGAGCACGCTGGAGGTCAAGTGAGCGAGGCGCTGCTGTATTCGTTTCGGCGCTGCCCGTACGCGATGCGGGCGCGCCTGGCCGTGCGCTATTCGGGCCTGCCCGTGCAGATCATCGAAGTGAGCCTCAAGGCCAAGCCGGCCGAGATGCTGGCACTGTCGCCCAAGGGCACGGTGCCGGTGCTTTGCGTGGGCGGCCAGGTGATCGAGGAAAGCCTGGAAATCATGCATTGGGCGCTGGCGCAGCACGATCCTGATGATTGGTTGCTACAGGGCGACCCGAGGGTTCAGGAACTGATCGCTGAGAACGACCAGGTGTTCAAACATCATTTGAATCGATACAAGTACGCCGAGCGCTACCCCGAGCAGCCGATGGAACATTATCGGGCCGAGGGCGAGGTGTTTTTGCAGAAGCTGGATGCGTTGCTGGCGAGGAATGATTACTTGCTGGCCGAGCATTTGAGCCTGGCCGATATGGCACTGGCGCCGTTTGTGCGCCAGTTTGCGCATGTCGACCGCGAGTGGTTTGCTTGTACCCCGTATCACCGGTTACAGACCTGGCTACAGCGCTTTCTGGAATCGCCGCTGTTTGTGGCGGTCATGGCAAAACCCTGAGGTCCACACAATCAAATGTGGGAGCTGGCTTGCCTGCGATGCCGACGACTCGGTGTAACTGATCCACCGCATCGATTTCATCGCAGGCAAGCCAGCTCCCACATTTGACCGTCGCTTGGCTCAAGCTCAGTGCTGGGCTTTGTGATCCAGTGCGGCATAGAAGTTGGCGCTTTGTTGCAGGTATTTCTGGGTGTAGGCCGTGGTGGTGGATTTTTTGCCGGTGACTTCCACGCTGGCGGCAGCAGGCAATGCCACGGTGGCGGAAACAGCGGAAGCAGCGATGATGGAGAAGAGGTTCAAGTTCATGGCGGTAACCCTTGTGTTCGTTTGGTTAGGTGGCCGGGGAAGGCCTTGGAACCAAACTTACGCCCGAGGGTTAAACCTTAGAAATGCTTTGAAACAGTAGCCGCTATTAATAGAATTAATACAAAGGGTCAGGCCCCGCACTGCGGGGCCTGTGGCTTATTGACGCACCAGGAACTTGAGGTCGCTGGGCGCATCGATCGACTGTTTCTGCACGGTTTTACCCAGCAGGCCGGTCTTGGGGTCGCGTTCGACCACCACGATTTCATTGCTTTTCTGGTTGGCGATCAGCAAAAACTTGCCGCTCGGGTCCAGGCTGAACTCGCGCGGGTGGTCACCTTCTACCGAACGGCGCTGCAGTTCCTTGAGGTGCGCGGTGGCCGGGTCGATGCTGAACACCAGCACCTGGTTGGCCGTGCCACGGTTGCTCACGTACAGGAATTTGCCGTCGCTTGAGGCGTGTACGGCCGCACCGGCCTTGTCGGAAACCGGCTGCCCGGCGGCAAAATCGACCAACTGGGTCTGGCTGAGCTTGCCGTCGTTGTAATCGAACACAGCCACCTGAGCGCTCATTTCAGTGGTCAGCCAGGCATGCTTGCCATCGGCGCTGAACAACAGGTGACGCGGGCCGCTGCCCGGTGGCAATTGCACAAAGGCGGGGTCGGCCGGGGTCAAGGGCAGTTCGTGGTTGGCCTTGGGATCGTAGTGGTAGGCAAACACCTTGTCGGCGCCAAGGTCCTGTACAAACACATACTTGCCATCCGGCGACGACACCACCGAGTGCACGTGGTTGGAGGCCTGACGCTCTGGGTTCACGCGGCTGGCCGGGTGCCCGCTCAACTGCACCGGCGCCGACAGCTTGCCGTTGGCGTCAACCGGCAGCACGGCCAGGCTGCCGCCCGGGTCTTCCAGCACCGAATAGTTGGCGACGAACAGGTAACGGCCATCAGCGGCCAGGCTGGAATGGGTCGGTTCGTTGCCCAGGCTCTGCACCTGGTTGATCAGGCTGAGCTGATGATTCTGCGGGTCGATGCTGTAGCTGCTGACGCGGCCGACCGGATCTTTTTGCCCTGGGCCGTTCTCGTTGACCACAAACAGGTGCTTGCGGTCTTTGGAAATCGTCAGCCACGAGGGGTTGGCCGCTTTGGCCGCCAGCACGGGTTTGCCGCTGAATTGGCCGGTGCGGCTGTCAAATTGCAGGCGGTAAATACCTTCGCTGGTGCCGGCGGTGTAGCTGCCGACCAACAGTTCATAGGTGTCGGCCGGCGCGGCTTGCACCGACATCGCACCGACACTGCCCGCCATCAACAGGGGCCAGAATTTACGCATCATCATCCGCTTCGTCCTCGTCGTTATTGTTGCCGGTGACGCCGCTCATGCAGACCAGGCGATGCTCGCCCGAGTCACCGGTAAGGGTCCAGCTTTGCAAGGTGGGATCAAACACTGCTGCTTTGACTTGCTCCAGGCTGAAGCTCCAGCGCTTTTCGGCGCGACCGTCCATGCAAATGACCAACAGTTTCTGGTCATCCAGGCTGAAATCAAAGGTGTGCAGCCCATCGATTTCAACCATCTGGCAGTCTTCAAAAGCATGCAGCAAGGTAGCGGTGTCGGCAGTCATAGACATCAATCATCAAGGGGAAAGCGCTCATGATAGGGCAAATTACTGCATCAGCCTAAAACCCTGCCTCAAACACACCAACGCGCATCATGCAGTACCCAGATACCGCTCCTTTACCACGAGATCGACGTTAACTCGCCATGACACCTGTGATGTTCGATTAACCAATCGTGGAGACCTCAAAAAATGCTACCACCGTCCATCAACGAGCCGCCTGCCAGCGATGTGATGCTCGCGCAATGCCCAAGCATGGGCGCTACCGTCAGCGCGCAGTTCGCAGACCGCCCCAGGCTTGAAGCCGTCGTTGAGCAAATGTTGGCGACAACCCTTACGCAAAAATACCCGGGGATGGCGCTGGACCTTTCCCGCACCCAACTGGCGACGCCCCAGGCCGATGGGCGCTATACCTTCGAGCGACTCACGACAAAAGCGCTGGACTATCTGGCCGATGGGGCCGCCTTGGACTTTAGCGCGGTAGGCTCGCACGCCTTTTTCCTCACTGAGCAGGCACCCACGCCCATCACCACCCCCGCCGGTGACGCGCTGGACATGATGCAGGTCGAGGCACTGATTGGCGAACTGGCCTGGTCGCTGCCGATCGGCCTGCAAGATGCCTTGACGGCCTATTGGAACCCGGCCGGCGAGCTACCCAGCCGTTGGAGTTTACTCAGTGAGAGCTTGGTGCAAGCGCTGCAGATTTCAGTGCTGACCCAGCCAGGCTTGAGCGATATTGAGCGCGAGACGGTACAACAGGTCATTGACTTCCCTGACAGTTATCCGCGTCAGCAAAATAACGACAGCAACACCCTTGTCTACGAACTGGAAACCTACCTGAACAGCGCCAGCGGCAACTCGGTTTTATTCGCCCCCGAGCTGTTGCTGGAGCGTACCGTCAATACGCATACGGTCGTTCTGTTATGCCATCCGGGTGGAAAAATCGAAACATTTAGCTCAATGGATGCCTTTAACCAGCATTGGGGCAGCGCCCTCACCGCTCAATACAGCGTCGATTCGCTGAGCTGCAAACGTTACGAGGTTTATGGCGATGCGTTCGGGCATCAAGCCGAACTGATCCTGAATCAACAATTACTCAACATTGAAGCCGTGAAACTGCCCTGCTCCTTCGGGAAGGCTAAGCTGCAAGCGCTTTACCATGAGCTCAGTGACCCGACGCCCTGCTTTGCCAACACGACCCAAGTCCAGGCACAGTTTCAGAACGTGCTGAGCCCGCAACTGCCAGACTGGCTCCAAAACGCCTCGCACATCCCCAAAAAAAACTACTCCCGCTACAGTTTGGGGTTGGCGAACAGTAAGCGGCTCAGCAGGGGCCATACCTTTCTCAGCGGCATTACGGACATCAACGCCTTCACCACCGCAGCCTTGTCAAAGGCGCTCGACGCCGAGCAGCAAAGCCTGCCCGCGAGCGACGAAGAGGCTGCGCTACCCGAGACCTATGCGCCCGACAAAGTGCTTGTCACGGTGACCCCTGCTGCTGACGCTGAAGACACCGCACAGGGCATTTCCACTGAGTCGATGAGCCTGACAGACCTGGTGATCACCTGCCTGAAAGGCCGCCCTGCTGGCACCTTTACCCTGGCGCACCGTGACGGCCTGCCCCTGCCTGGATGGTTGACGGCGGACTTCATCACCCGCAACGGCGGGCTAATTGAGAGACTCGACATCGGCAAGGCTTATTCCGACTACCTCGAAACACAGTTATTGAATCACACGCCAGAGTCTTTCGCGCGCAAGCGCCAGCTCGTCGCCCAGCTATGTTATCAACTACCGTTGCAGGCGCTGGAGTTGCATCTGAAACAACCGAGCAGTGTCAGCGCACTGGCCGCCGGATACGTTGCCACGCTGCTGCAGCACAACGCCAACGAAGCCTCCATTGGCAGCAAAGGCTTCGTCGACACCCCATCGGTGATCATTCAACCGTTGGCACTGTTGCGCGCAGCGCAAGCGGAACCTGACGTCGTCAGCGCTATGTTCATCATCGAAGCGCAGGACAAGAGCAAAGGCCCCCATCTGCTTTACCGCCCCTTTTATGCACACGCCTTATGTGAGTTCGCCACACGCGACGCGCTGTTGAATGCTATCTCGCAGCCAGGAGAACTGCACGACAGTGTGCTGGCCTGGATGTCCGATGAAGCCCGGGCTGTCTATGACAACGGTGGCCTCCTGGCACCCCATCCCCTGGATGTTGGCCTGAATGCCGAGTCTGTACCCGATTCACCCCTACCCACGGCACAACTGGCCGATCAACGCGAGGTCGACAAATCGCTGACAAGCATGAACTTCTCCAGCGCCCAGTCCTTCCTCTACTTCTACATCGTAGAGGCGCTGACCAATGTGGGAGGTGATGGCGCGTCGCTGAATAAAACAAAACGCTGGGCAGCATTGCTGGAAATGGGCGGCGGCCCGTTTGATGCGTTACTGCAGCCGCAACAGCGAGCACCGGTTTTGCTGACCGCCTGGCTAGGCACACTGGTGAATCAATTAACGCCTGATCTGCCTGCACTCAATAGCAATGACCCCATCACACGCGAAGTGGCCATAGCCGACATGACACTCAACCTGGCTATCCTGCTCGCTGAAAGCATGCCGGTTGCCTCGACCACCGAGCCTGTGGACGCCACGCTCAAAGACCAGGCGTTACGCCCGCCCGCGCCGCGTCAATCCCAAGAGGGACGGCAGCTCTCCAGCAACGTGGTACTGACGGAAAACGTCATTGGCTACTACTACGGAGCCAACAAAAAGCTCGATTCAGCACTGGAATTTGGATACACCTTTTTCCAAAACAGAATGCCGTACGGGCATTGGGCGAACGTCACCAGCTTTTTCGGCTTTGCCTGTTTTGAAGCGCTGCCTGAAGCTTCGTCTGACGGCCCGTACCGAGGGCTCTACCGGATCGACAACGCCTGGCACTTGAACGTCTATGGGATTCTTTTCAAGGTCATCATGCTCGACGACGAGCGTGTGGCGATCGTTCGCGCCAGTTCAGGCACCCGCGGACCTCGCGTAAAAGTCGACGAGCAAGGCAATTGGTCGTTCGATATGAGCCTACGCGTAAAAGGCGGTAGCGTGCTCAAGCGCCTGGCCACCGAACGCACCCGCAGAGCCCAAATCCCGCCAGCCGTGGCAGGCCTGTAGCGTGCAAAACAAGGCACGGCTTCGCCATCGGTAGGCACACAGTAAAACGCCCGACGGGTCAGGTCGGGCGTTTGTTTCCAAATTGCCTGTGGTCAAGCATGCTCAGTGCGCAAACAATGAATTGCCCTTCTGCCCCGCCAGCTTCTCGGGTTTGATCAGGAACCGCGCCAGTGCCGGCAACAGCCACAGCGCACCGAACATGTTCCAGAGCAGCATGAAGGTCAGCATCAGGCCCATGTCGGCCTGGAACTTGATAGCCGAGAAGATCCAGGTGCACACACCGATGGCCAGGCACAGGCCGGTGAACAGCACGGCTTTACCGGTGGACTTGAGCGTCTGGTAGTAGGCCTCTTGCAACGGCAGGCCGGCGCGCAGGAAGCTTTCCAGGCGGCTGTAGATGTAAATGCCGTAGTCCACGCCAATCCCCACGCCCAGCGCCACCACCGGCAAGGTTGCGACCTTGACCCCGATGCCCATGAACGCCATCAGGGCATTGCCCAGCACTGAGGTCAGCACCAGCGGCAACACGATGCACAGGGTCGCCGCCCAGGAGCGGAAGGTGATCATGCACATGGTGGCCACGCACAGGTACACCAGAATCAGGATGGTCAGCTCCGACTCCTTGATCACCTCGTTAGTGGCAGCTTCGATCCCGGCGTTACCGGCGGCGAGGATAAATTCCAGGCCGTCCTTGTTGTTTTCCCTGGCGAAGTCCTGCACCGCATGCACGGCGCGGTCGAGGGTTTCGGCCTTGTGGTCGTTGAGGAACACCAGCACCGGCGCCAGTGAGCAATTGTTGTTGTACAGGCCGTCGGCGCGGGCAATGGAGTTGTTCAGTACGTCGGGGTTACGCGACAGGGTTTCCCATTTGAGGTTGCCCTCGTTCATGCCCTTGATCATCTGCTTGGACACGGTCACCAGCGAGATCGCCGACTGCACGCCCTCGGTGTTCTGCATCTTCCACATCAACTGGTCGATGGGCGCCATGGCTTCATAACGCGAGCAGCCTTCGGCCTTGGTCTTGACCATCACCACCAGCACATCGGAGCTGGTGGAGTAATTGCTGATGATGAAGTTGTTGTCTTTGTTGTAGCGCGAGTCCGGGCGCAGTTCCGGCGCGCCCTGGTCGAGGTCGCCGATCTTGAGGTTCTGGCTGTACCAGAGGCCGCCGCCGAAGGCGACCAGCGCGAGCAGGATCGAGACTGGCGCAACTTTCGCGCTGGCGAATTTGGACAGCAGGCGCCAGAACGGGTGTTCGCGGTGCGCGTCTTTCTTGCTCTTGGCGATCGCGCGCTTGCTGATACCGACATAGGAGATCGCCACCGGCAGCAGGATCAGGTTGGTGAACACAATCACCGCCACGCCGATGGACGCGCCGATGGCCAGTTCACGGATCACGCCGATGTCGATGATCAGCAGCGTGATAAAGCCCACGGCGTCGGCGAGGATCGCAATCATGCCGGGCAGGAACAGTTGCCGGAACGTGCGCCGTGCCGCGGTCAGGGCGTTATCTGCCTCGCTGGATTGCAGGGCGATGCCGTTGATCTTCTGCACGCCATGGGAAATACCGATGGCAAAGATCAGGAACGGCACCAGCATCGAATAGGGATCCAGGCCGAAGCCGAAAAAGTGCATCAGCCCCAATTGCCAGATCACCGCCACCAGCGTGGTACTCAACACCGCGACAGTACTGCGCAGGCAGTTGGTGAACCACAACAGCAGAATCAAGGTGATCACAAACGCGATGCCGAAGAACATCACCACCATTACCAGGCCGTCGATCAGGTCACCGACCTTCTTGGCGAAACCGACGATATGGATCTTGACGTTGGGGTTCTGGGCTTCGAACTTGTCGCGGATCTTGTCTTCGAGTTCATGGGAAAACTTGCGGTAGTCCAGGGCCAGCAACTTGCCTTGGTCCTGCGGGTCCGGGTAGGACTCCAGCAAAGGAATATCGACGATACTCGACTTGAAATCGTTGGCCACCAGACGCCCGACCTGGCCGGACTTGAGCACGTTGTTGCGCAGTTGGTCGAGGCTTTGCGGCGAGCCGTTGTAGCTTTGCGGGATTACTTCACCGCCGGCAAAACCCTCTTCGGTGACTTCGGTCCAGCGCACGCTGGGGCTCCACAGCGACTTGAGGCCCGAGCGGTCAACGCCGGAGATGTAGAACACCTCGTCGTTGATCTGCCTCAGCGTCTCCATGTACTCCTTCGAGAAGATGTCGCCATCCTTGGCCTCCACCGAGATGCGCACCGTGTTGCCCAGGTTCGCCAGGTCGTTACGGTGCTCCATCATCTTTTCGATGAAGGGGTGCTTGAGGGGGATCATCTTTTCAAAGCTGGTGGACGGGCGGATCAAGGTCGCCTGCCAGAACAGGAAAATACTCACCAGCAGGCAGATAACGATCACTGCCGGGCGGTTGTTGAAGATCAGGCGCTCAAGAAAGGTCGCTTTATCGTTGTGATGACTGCTCATTCTTTCCCCGCCTTCTTATTGTTTTTCGAGTTCAGCGCCGGTTGGCTTGGCAACACGAACGCCGCCCTGCCCCGCCAGAATCAAGTTGCCATTGCCCGCCGCCGTGACCGAGGAGAGCGAAATGCGGTCCGGGCGGTTGAATACGCTGAAGGTCTGGCCGTCGTCGTGGCTGATCACCACGCTGCCGCCGTTGCCGACCACCACGATGGCGCCGTCATCGAGCAACGTCGCCCCCGACAAGCCAAACTCCAGGGCACCACGCGCCGCATTCAACGCCACTGGCTCCCACGTGCTGCCAAAATCGGTGGAGCGGTAGAGATTGCCGCGCAGGCCATACGCCAACAGGGTCTGCGGCTGGGCGGTGCCGATCACTCCGAACAGCGAGCCCTCATAGGGGCCTTCGAGTTTTTCCCAGGTCTGGCCGTCGTCGCTGGAGCGGAACATGCTGCCCTGCTCGCCGACGATAAACAGCCCGGCACCCTTGATAGCGGCGATGGCATTGAGGTGGAACTGGTCTTCGTTGTCGAGGCGATCACTCACGTCGTCCCAGGTTTTGCCGCCGTCGGTGGTTTCGATCAGCGCACCGTAGGCGCCCACGGCCAGGCCATGCTCGGCATCCTTGAACCACACGTCGAGCAATGGCGCTTCGCGCTTGAGGTCCTGGTATTGCTGAGCCCAGGTGGCGCCACCGTCGGTGCTGGCCAGGATCTGCGCGTCATGGCCCACCGCCCAACCGTGTTTGTCGTCAACGAAATACACCGCCGTGAGCAGTTGCCGGGTCGGCACTTTGGCTTGGGTCCAGGTGTTGCCCTGGTCATCGGAATAAAGGATGTGCCCGCGATCGCCGACCGCCACCAGGCGCTTGCCGGCATGCACGACATCGATCATCAGGCCCTTGGCGGCCTTGGGAGACTCAATTGCAAATACCGGCTGTGCGCTGCTGGTGTCGCCGGCTGCCAGCGCGGGTGTCGACAACGCCCCAAGCAGCGAGAGCGCTGTGGCCAGCATCGCAACCCTGCGTGCGGCGCGCGGGCGGCAAACAGCCCAACCCATGACAGGCTCACTCATAGACCTTTCTCCCCATTTATTATTGTTAGGTGGTCTCGCCTTCCCGGGCTCTGAAACCTGCAATCTAGAGCGCCTGGAGGAAGCAGGGGCCATCCTATCGGGCTTTGGAATCGTCTGACAATCGGCGCTACGTTATCTTTTGTTAACTGACGGGTTTTGGCGTTGGCCTGAATATGCCTGCATTACCCAGGCTGATTAATGAATTTTTATTCCATCTATTGAATTATGGGAATTTTTATTCCATTAATAGCCTTCCTGACAACAATAATCCAAAGGACCACGGCGATGCGTGAACTCGGAATCGGCTTGATCGGCACAGGCTTTATGGGGCGCGCCCATGCGCTGGCGTTCAACAATGCCCGCGCGGTGTTCGAACTGCCGGTACACCTCAAGCTGGCGGCGCTGGCCGATGCCGACACCGAACGCGCCCAACGTTGCGCCACGGCCTGGGGCTTTGCCCAGGCCCACGGTGACTGGCAGGCGCTGGTCAACGACCCTAATGTTGATGTGGTGGCCATCACCACGCCCAATCACTTGCACTACCCCATGGCCATGGCGGCCATTGCGGCGGGCAAGGCGGTGTATTGCGAAAAACCCCTGGCGGTCAGCCTGGAACAGGCCGACGCCATGCGCCGTGCCGCAAGTGCTGCCGGCGTGGTCACCCGGGTCGGTTACAACTACCAGCACAACCCGATGATTGGCCTGGCCAGGCAGATGATTGTCGACGGCGAACTGGGCGAGATCATCAGCTTCCAGGGCGAGTTCAGCGAAGACTTCATGGCCGACCCGGCCTCGCCGTGGTCATGGCGCTGTG
The DNA here is from genome assembly GCF_021606215.1 of Pseudomonas sp. PA-5-4B. Taxonomy (NCBI): domain Bacteria; kingdom Pseudomonadati; phylum Pseudomonadota; class Gammaproteobacteria; order Pseudomonadales; family Pseudomonadaceae; genus Pseudomonas; species Pseudomonas sp. PA-5-4B. The sequence goes on from NZ_WKDB01000003.1 coordinate 16,699, forward strand.
AAGTGGAACATGCCGGTGGCGCGCTGGCGGATCTGGGCAGCCATCTGCTGTCGATGGCGCGCTATCTGGTGGGCGACGTGGTGAGCGTGTGTGCCGACACACACACCGTGCATGCCCAACGCCCTGCCGTCAAAGGCAGCAACGCGCTCAAACCCATTGCAGTGGATGACCAAGTGCATGCACTGCTGCGTTTCGCCAATGGCGCCCGTGGCACCGTTAGCAGCAGTTGGCTCAAGCAGGGCTACAAGAACCACCTGAGTTTTGAAATCAGCGGCACTCGCGGCACGTTGGCGTTCGATCAGGAACGCTTGAATGAGCTGCGCATATGCCGCGCCGGCCAGGACGGTTTCCAGCGTGTGCTCGCCGGGCCCGCCCTGCCCGGCTATGCCGCATTCAGCCCGGCTGCCGGGCATCAACTGGGTTACAACGAATTGAAGACCCTGGAAGTGCAGGAGCTGGTCATGGCGTTGGCGGGCCAAGGTGCAGCGGGCACTGACTTTGAAGCCGCCTGGGCGGTCGAGCGGCTGGCAACGGCGATTCGCCTGGCCGCCCGTGAGAAGCGCTGGGTCGACGTAGGTGAGGTCTGATCAAGGGGAGCGGCGTGCTCCCCCGTGTGCTCAATTCAGATAACGAACCGCGCGACCATCCCATTCAGATCCACCGCCAGGCGCGACAGTTCATGGCTGGCCGCGCTGGTCTGGTTGGCACCCGCCGCCGACTGAGTCGCCAAGTCGCGGATGTTGACGAGGTTGCGATCCACTTCACGGGACACTTGGGCCTGCTCTTCCGAGGCGCTGGCGATGACCAGGTTGCGCTCGTTGATCAAGCTGATCGACTGGGTGATCTGCTCCAGGGCCACACCGGCCGCGCGGGCCAGCTCCAGGGTGGTCTGGGTGCGTTGGTTGCTCTGTTGCATTGATTGCACGGCTTCACCGGTACCGCTCTGGATGCCGGCGACCATCTTTTCAATTTCCTGAGTCGATTGCGCCGTGCGGTGCGCCAAGGCGCGGACTTCGTCGGCCACCACCGCAAACCCACGCCCGGCTTCACCGGCGCGCGCGGCTTCAATCGCTGCGTTCAGCGCCAGCAGGTTGGTCTGTTCGGCAATCGCGCGGATCACGTCGAGCACCTTGCCGATATCACGGCCCTGGGTTGCCAGGCCTTCAATCATCAACGCAGTGTTTTGCACGTCCTGGGTCATGGTCTGGATTGCACCGACGGTTTCCACCACGCGGTCACGCCCTTCCCGCGCCGCCTGGTTGGACTGGCTGGAAGCTTCGGAGGTGGACACCGCATTGCGCGCCACTTCTTCGACAGCGGCGGTCATCTCGTTGACGGCCGTGGCGGCCTGGTCGATTTCGTTGTTTTGCTGTTGCAGGCCTTTGGAGGCTTCTTCGGTGACCGCACTGAGCTCTTCGGCGGCAGACGCCAGTTGCGTGGCCGAGCCGGCGATGTGCTGGATGGTCTGGCGCAGGTTGGTTTGCATCGCCGACAAGGCGCCCAGGAGGCGCGCAGGCTCGTCCTTGCCGGCATCTTCGATAACTTTGGTGAGGTTGCCACCGGCAATGGTTTCGGCCACTTCCAACGCTTTGCGCAGCGGCGTGACGATGCTGCGGGTCAGCAGCCAGGCGAGCAGTACCGTCATGAGCGCCGCCGCGACGGCCACAATGACGATGCCCGTCACCGCCTGCTGGTAGCTGCCTTCAGCTTCCCGGCCGGCCGTGTCGGCATCGGCACTGTTGATGGCGATCAGTTTGTTCAGTTGCTCGCCCATCAGGTCGGTGCCGTCCTTGATGCGCGTATTGATGAGGGTGCGCATTTCCTCGACTTTATTCTGCTGGGACAACGACATCATTTCAGCCTGGGCGGCCAGATAGCTGTCGAGCGTGGCGGTGAAAGACTTGTATAAAGCAGCCTCATCAGCACCCGCCGGCAAAACGGCATAGGCGCTCTGGGCCTGCTTGACCTTGTCGACCAGCACGGCCACGCGGGTTTTGGCCTCTTCGAGCGCGGCCGGCTCGCGGTTGATCAAGATGCGGAACGAGAGAATGCGCAAGCGTAGTACGTTCTCGGTCATGTTGCCGAGGAACTTCACGCTGGGTAACTGGTTGGTCCCCATATCCACTGAGGCCTGGCGGATCGTACCCATGCGGTTGACCGCAAACACGCCAAGAATCACAACGAGCAATGCAATGAACGCAAAACCGAGAAAAGCGCGAGGTGCAATATTCAGATTACGAAGGGACATAGCGGTGCTCTCAAGAAGTAGTGTTGGCGCGCATCCCTGCCGCGACACAATCCGTTAGCGGCAACGCGCGTCTCGGACCGTCAGGCACCACTGTTTTAATTGGTGTGTGGGCCTATTCAGGCTATCGGCAGGCTTGAGAAATTAATCGGCACATTTCGAAATATTTTTTCACACTTCTGACAGCCGACACTTTCTGGCATCCTGCGCCTCCATTTTCTGACCCGAGCCTGCACTTTGTCTGACGCTCAAGCTCCCCGCCCCCGCTATAAATCCGACCTGATCTACGGCCTGGAAGACCGCCCGCACTTCACCGCGGCGATTTTTGCCGCGCTGCAACATGTGCTGGCCAGCTTCGTCGGCATCATTACGCCCACGCTGATCGTCGGCGGCGTACTCGGCCTGGAAAGCGAGGTGCCCTACCTGGTGAGCATGGCGCTGTTCGTGTCCGGGCTTGGCACCTTTGTGCAGGCGCGCACATTCGGCCCGGTGGGTTCCGGCCTGTTGTGCCTGCAAGGCACCAGTTTTTCGTTTATCAGCGTGATCCTCAGCGCCGGGTTCATGGTCAAGGCGCGCGGCGGTGGCACCGACGAGATTCTCTCGACGATTTTTGGCATCTGTTTTTTCGCCGCGTTTATCGAGGTGGTGCTCAGCCAGTTCATCGGCAAGCTGCGCAAGCTGATTACTCCAGTGGTCACCGGCACCATCATTACCTTGATGGGTTTGTCGCTGATCAAGGTAGCCGTCACCGACATGGCCGGCGGCTTTGGGGCAAGCGACCTGGGTGCAGCGGGTAACATGGGGCTGGCAGCTCTGGTGCTGTTGACCATCGTGGTCCTCAACCGCTTCAGCAATCCGTTCCTGCGCCTGGGCTCGATCGTGATCGGCTTGACCCTGGGTTTTGTCGTTGCCTGGATGATGGGCCGTGTGGATTTGGCCGCCCTGCCCCAGGTGCCGTTGATCAGCGTGCCGGTGCCGTTCAAGTACGGGTTCTCGTTCGATTGGGTGGCGTTTATCCCGGTGGCGGTGATCTTTTTGATTTCGCCGCTGGAGGCTGCCGGAGACCTGACCGCCAACTCGATGATTTCCCAGCAGCCGGTCAAAGGCCCGCTGTACATCAAGCGCATCAAGTCCGGCCTGTTGGCCGACGGCCTCAACTCGGCGATGGCAGCCACGTTCAACAGCCTGCCAATGGTGACCTTCGCCCAGAACAACGGCGTGATCCAGCTTACCGGCGTGGCCAGCCGCTATGTCGCGTACTTTATCGCCGGCCTGCTGGTGCTATTGGGGCTGTTCCCGATGATCGGCGCGGTGCTGCAACTGATGCCCAAACCGGTACTGGGTGGTGCCACGCTGATCATGTTCGGCACCGTGGCCGTGGCCGGGATCAAGATCCTCGCCGAAGCCGGGCTGCACCGGCGCAATGTGCTGATCGTGGCGATCTCCCTGGGGATGGGCCTGGGTGTGGCTGCTGTGCCGCAAGTGCTGCGCGACCTGCCCAAGGCGTTGCACAACATCTTTGAATCGCCGATCACGGTGGGCGCGTTCTGTGCAATCCTGCTGAACATTTTCTTGCCGGAGGAGTTCTTAGAGCTGGAAGAGGATGAATTTGATCCGGAGTCCTCTACCCTCAAGGTCATGCAGGATCCGGACGTCACGAAATAGGAGCACCTTTGTTATGCGCAAGCTCATGGTTCTATCGTTACTGCTGCTGACCTTGAGCGCCTGTGCGCTGTTCCCCAATCGCGACCCGGTCAATATCAGTGTGGTGGGTATCGAGCCGCTGCAAAGCCAGGACCTGGAAGTGCGTTTCGCCGTGAAGCTGCGGGTGCAGAACCCCAATGAAACGGCGATCGACTACAGTGGTGTGGCCCTGGACCTGGACGTGAATGGGCGCCCATTGGCGTCCGGCGTGAGCGATCAGGCCGGAAGCATCCCACGCTTTTCCGAGACAGTGCTGATGGTGCCGGTGAGCGTTTCGGCGTTTTCTGTGCTGCGTCAGACCTTGGGTCTCAGCCAGACCCAAAGCCTGAACAACCTGCCTTACACACTGCGCGGCAAACTCGCAGGTGGCCTGTTCGGTACCATGCGCTTTGTGGAACGCGGCACCCTGGACCTGCCCAACACTGCGACCTGGTAACGGCCATGCAACCGACGTTGTTTACTCAAAGACTGATCCTGCACCCATTGACCCTGGAGGATGCCGAGGACACCCAGGCGCAATTCGCGCACTGGGACGTGGTGCGTTACCTGTCTGCCGAGGTGCCCTGGCCGTACCCGGCGGACGGCGCTCGCCGCTACCTGGAACAGGTGGCCTTGCCGGGCATGGCCCGTGGCGACCAATGGCACTGGTCGATCCGCCTCAAACACGCGCCGCAACAGTTGATCGGCAATATCAACTTGACGGACGAGCAAGACGACAACCGAGGGTTCTGGCTGGGCCCGCAATGGCAAGGCCAGGGCTTTATGACTGAAGCCTGTGCGGCGGTGACGGAGTACTGGTTTGATGTGCTTAAACGCCCGCGAATGCGCGTGCCCAAGGCTGCGCCTAACCTGGCGTCGCGGCGGATTTCCGAGCGCACCGGGATGCGCCTGATCCGCACGCAGATGGGTGAGTTTGTAGAAGGTACGTTGCCACGCGACATTTGGGAGATTACCCGCGAAGAGTGGTTGGTATTCAGATCTTCCAAACGCTGAAGATCTGATGTGGGAGCTGGCTTGCCTGCGATGCAGACACCTCGGTACATCAGGCACACCGAGTTGAGGCCATCGCAGGCAAGCCAGCTCCCACATTTTTACCGTGTTTAATCAGTCAGTGTGCGCACGCCCGGCTTGGCGCGTTCATCCACCACCAACTCGAATATGTCCGGTCGCGCGTAATGCCCCACCACATCGTAGTCATAGCGCGCCCGCACCAAATCATCGGTGTTGATCTGCGCGGTCAGCAACCCCTCTTCACCCACCAACGGCCCGGCCAGGATGTCACCCATCGGCCCGACAATCACACTACCACCGGCGATCAACGGACGCTCTGACGGCCAGTTGGCAACCTGCGTGCCCAGCGCCTCGGGCGAAGCCTGCACCTGGCAGGCACTCACCACAAAGCAGCGGCCTTCATGGGCGATGTGGCGCATGCTCACTTGCCACATTTCACGCTCATCGACCGTCGGCGCGCACCACACTTGCACGCCTTTGGCGTACATCGCCGTGCGCAGCAGCGGCATCATGTTTTCCCAGCACACCGCGCCGCCCAAACGCCCAACTTGCGCGTCGATCACCGGCAAAGTCGAGCCATCGCCCGTGCCCCATATCAGCCGCTCAGTGCCGGTGGGCATCAACTTGCGGTGCTTGGCCACCAGGCCGCCGGTGGGTTCGAAATACAGCACGGTGCAATACAGCGTGCTGCCACTGCGTTCGATCACGCCGAGTACCAGGCTGGCGCCGGTGCGTGCGGACAAGCCAGCCAGCGCCTCGGTCTCGGCGCCCGGCACATCGATGGCATTGGCAAAATAGCGTGCAAAGGCTTCGCGCCCCTCCGGCAAGCGGTAGCCCAACTGCGTGCCGAAGGTTTCGCCCTTCGGATAACCGCCGAGCAACGCTTCGGGCATCACCACCAATTGCGCGCCACTGCGCACAATCGCGTCCTCATAGGTAAGGATCTGCGCCAGGGTGTCAGCCTTGCCACCCGGCAAGGATCCGATCTGCAACGCCGCCACGGTAGAAATGGGCATCAGGTTCACTCCAGTTAAAGGGGTTGCCCATTCTCCGGCGAGGGGCAATCATGAATAAAGCCCCCATCAGTGCTAAATGATATGAGCCAAATAAATATCGCCCAGGTCGACTTGAACCTGCTGAAAACCTTCGAAGCCTTGCACGACGAGTCCAGCGCCAGCCGCGCAGCCTTGCGCCTGGGCGTCACGCAATCGGCGATCAGCGCCGGCCTGCGGCGGTTACGTGACGTGTACGGCGACCCACTGTTCGTGCGCACCGGGCGTGGGCTGGCGCCGACCTTGCGTGCCAATCAGTTGAAACCGGTGATCAGCGAGGCCCTGGACCGTTGTCGGCAGAGCCTGGCAATGATCAACCCGGCCAACCCGAACTATCAGGGCCGCTCGGTGGTGCTGGGCTTGTCCGATGACTTCGAGATTGCCCATGGCCGGCAGCTGATGGCAGAAATTGCCCGGCGCGCGCCGAATCTGCGGGTGATTTTCCGCCAGACCCACAGCCAAATCGTCGCAGGCGCCCTGCTCGAGCGCAGCCTGGACCTGGCGATCACCGCCGGCGGCTTTGCCGAGCGCAGGTTGAGCCGGCACGTGCTGGGCGAAGGCGATTACCGCTGCCTGGTCGACCCACACAGCCTGGCGCCGGGCCAAGACGGCATCAGCCTGGAGGAATTCGTGGCACGCGAACATGTACTGGTGTCGTCGGGCGGGTTTATCGGGATTACCGATGAAGGGTTGGCGGCTAAAGGGTTGAGCCGCCAGGTGTGTGCGTCCACCAGTCACTTTGCCGGGCTGCCGTTTTTGCTCAAGGGCAGCGCGGCGGTGGCGACGATTCCCGGGCATGCTGCCGAAGCGATTGCGCAGATGACCGGCTTGCGCGTACTGACTTGCCCACTGGCGTTGCCACGCTACCCGGTGGAGCTGGGTTGGCGTACCCAGGCGCAGTTGGATCCGCTGTTACTCAAAGTGCGTGAAGCGATTGTGGCCAGCTTTACTTAGCGGCGGCCATCAGCTTGTTGACTTCGCTGCGCACCATGTTGGAAAACTCCGGCGGTGACATGCCGTCCAGCTCGGCACGGACCCATTCGGCCCACTTGCCCTTACGCTTGGCACGCTCGCCGAACAAACGCGCAGCTTCGCCCTTGGCCTTACCCAGGTTGGTTTGCCACAGATCGTAAAGGCGTGACTTTTCATCTTCCAGTTCGGCGCGTTCGGCAAGGGTTTTGTTGGCCAGATTGAAGCTCATGTTGAATTACCTGCTGCACAAATAGGTGACATCTTACACTGTAGGTCGAAATATCCTGATCCGGATTTTGCCCGTAAGCCGCTCACGGCAAAAAAACTGCAACTTTTAGCCAAGCCCGACACTCCATTGTTCACTGCCACATTCACTCGCAAGGAGTCACACAATGGCCCGCAAAACTGCCGCCCAAGCTGTCGAAGATCAAATCAAGGATCAAGCTTTCAGTGAACTGACGGCCTTGATCGAAGAGTCGGACAAGCTGCTCAAAAGCAGCGCTTCGCTGGTAGGCGAAGAAGGTGAAACGCTGCGTGAGCAGGTCGCTATCAAGCTCAAGCAAGCACTGGACTCGGTGTCCAACGTGCGTGAACGCAGCAAGCCGGTGGTGGACGCCACCGAAAACTATATCGGTGGCCATCCATGGCAGACCGTGGCCATTTCCGCAGGCTTTGGCCTGGTGGTCGGCCTTTTGTTGGGTCGTCGCGGCTAAACCACAGGGGCTGCGCTGATAGCGCAGCCCCTTTTATCCTTCTGCCAGTGCCTGCAACTGCTTGAGCTCCTGCGCATCAATCTCGATGCCTGTTTCCTGCGACTTCGCCCGTGCGCGATCACGTCGATCCCCCGGCAACCGCCGCAACCCCGCCGCATGCATCTGTCGCACCAGTTCCTGGCTGCGCTCGGCAAAGCCTTGCCCGGCGGTTTTGCCGGGGTCAATTACGATCAGCAATTGGCCGGTCCATGGTGTGCGCGCGCCGGGATGATCGGCCCAATCGAATTCGAACGAAAAATTGCCGCCCGTCAGCGCCGCCGCCAGCAACTCAACCATCATCGACAGCGCTGACCCCTTGTGGCCGCCGAACGGTAACAGCGCGCCGCCTTCAAGAATGGCTTTGGGATCTTGGGTCGGTTGGCCCAAGCTGTCCACGCCCATGCCCGGCGGCAAACGCTCGCCCTTGCGTGCTGCGATCTGCACGTCACCATGGGCAATGGCACTGGTGGCCAGGTCAAACACAATGGGTGGCCCATCGGCGCGCGGCGCGGCAAAAGCAATAGGGTTGGTGCCGAACAGCGGTCGATCCGCGCCATGGGGCACCACGCAGGTCATGCTGTTGACCACGCTGAGCGCTACCAGACCTTCTTCGGCAAAAGGTTCGACATCGGGCCATAAAGCCGCAAAGTGATGGGAGTTTCGAATCGCCAGCAGCGCGATCCCGGCGCTGCGCGCCTTGCGCACTAACAGCGAGCGCGCGGCCTCCAGTGCTGGTTGGGCAAAGCCGTTATCGGCATCCACACGCACAAAGCCTGAGGCCACATCCTCAACCACGGGCACCGCCTTGCCATTGACCCAGCCGCTGTTGAGCGTCGACACATACCCTGGAATGCGAAACACGCCGTGGCTATGCGCGCCGTCACGTTCAGCGCTGGCGCAATTGTGCGCAAGGATCGCCGCCACTTGCGGTGACGTACCGTGCCGCACAAAAACCTGTTGTAGCAGGGCCACTAACTCGGTGAAGCCGATTGCGGTTGAAGCCTTGGCAACTGTCGGAGACTGCGCAGACATTTGAAGCTCCGTTTTTATGATGGCGTTTTTATGATTAGGAGAGGCAACGAATGGACATTCAAGTGTTCGATTAAACACCACGCACTGTGCCTGCTGTCAACTTGCGACGGGCCTCAATAGTTACCCCCGCCCTCCGGTCACGCCTCCCTAGCCTGTCACTCCCCTACTTAACGGAGCAAGCCCATGACCGGCGTAACCCCCGCATATTTTTTTGACGAATTCCTGCTGCCGATTAAAAGAAACTCGCCGACCGACCGTGAGCGCGCGCTGGGGCTGACCGTCAAAGACCTCGATTGGCTGCACACGGTGTACCAAGCCAGCGATGCAGCACGTAACGATCCCGAACAGCAAACCTACCCCATGCGCGTCGAAAGACTGCTGATCAATGTATCGGGCCAGCCGCCTTTTCCACTTGCCGGCGCCTTTCTGATGAGCCCTGCCCCGGACGACGGCAAAGCACTGCTTTACACGCCTTATGGTGGTATTCAGGTGTTTGACGACCACGCCAGCCTGCTGGTCGACGTCGCCGAGCAACTGGCGGATGCGGTGCAGCGTGTCCAATTGTTGAGCTTTCTGTCGATTGCACAGCGCAACGCCTTGCCCGTCAGTACGCCGATAACGCTGACCGCCACCCTTGTCGAAGGCGCCGTCATGCAAGACCAGGAGCAAGTCCTGGAGGCCTGCCAGCAAGACAACGTGCGCGTCGTACTGGAGCAGCTGCAGACGACGCCCACGCTGTACGGCATGCTCGACACGCTGCTCAGCATCATGGCGCGCTCGTACTTCCCCAACCTGGATCAACGCGATACACGGGTCGATTTTTTTATCCAGGACCCGGCAGGCGGTCAGCGACGCTGGGTCAATTCCCTGCCATTGAGCGAAGCGTTCCTGCAGTTTTATGTGAGACATGCCTGGCCCCAGGACCAGATCCGTGAATATTTCAACCCGAAACACGTCACCAGCGCCTTCACCCCGGTAGAACGCGAACAAGATCAGCAGTACTGGGAAACCCTGATCAAAGAAACATCCGGCAGCTTGGCAAAACTGCTGGACAGCCTGCTGAAGACTTATTGGAACGAGGACATCGGCAACGAAACCTCACGCCTGAAACTCTTCACCCAGGTCATGGCGGATAAATTTCGCCTGGATGTCTTGCTCAAGCGTCAGGCGCAAATTCTCAACGCCGACGAAAGCCACACCCTTCAGGCATTGTTTCTACCAGACCAAGGCGCCCGCAACGCTCACGCCAACGAACTAAGCGTGGAAAAAGTACGCCTGCATGCGCCCTACCAGCACTATGTGGAACTGGCCAGCACGCTATTGATCAGCGAGAGCCACGCCTACCTGTACACGCAGTCGCGTGGGGTACAAGTACTCAAAGACATGGAAGATCTCAAAGACACGCTATTGAGCATGCTCAAGGCCGCTGGCCACGAAGATGAACTGCTCAATTTCCTGTCGCTGGATGAGCGCGACATCTTTATTGGCCTGGATCAGATTAACATCGCCGCCCACCCCATTGCGGGTGACGTTTTTGCCGGCATGGTCGAAGACATTGCGGGCAAGCAGATCAGTAATATGAACCACGCACTGGACCTTTACCGACGCAGTGATGGCCAGATAAATCTGGATGCGCTGCTCGATTGCGCACTGGACATACGCACGATGCTGGACAGCCGCCTCGCAACGCTGGAAACCGCAGGGCGCTGGACGGCGCACCCGGTCACCAGCGGCAACGACCGGCCATCCACCGTGCGGGCAGAACACGCCAAGGTGCAGCTACGGCGCCTCAGTGCCACTGAAGATGCACTGGCCACGGAGCGCAAACATCAGCCGACATTACGCTCAATGGTCACCCTCGCCCTGAATGCAGAACTGCAATCACAACGCCTGGCGCTCAAGGCCGACGAGGTCTATATCAACACTTATCCCACCCGCGCCCAAGAGCGCGAGGAGCGTCCTTCGTTGACGTCTGTGAGCATGGTTGAACACTTCATTGAACGCCTGAGCGATGAAGCCTCGCGCGTTCCCAACAGTGTCACAACCGGGTTTTACAGCAAGCTCGAGCCGCATCTGGCGCAGAAGTTACCCAGCATGACCCTGAGTACTTTCAACATGATCAATGATCAAGTCTTGAAGGTGTTTGCCAACCACGAGATGCGCCAGCTTCCATTGCTGTTCCTCAGCAACATGAGCAAAAAACAGGCGCACTCGATGCTGCTTGGGTTGCGCAGTGAAGCCGAACTGAGGCTGTTGGGCAAAACACTGCCGCCCAACAGCCAGGCAGTGATTGACACCGTCCTACGCATCGACAGCCTTGCACGCTTGACCCGCCACGGCCTGAACGGCTTTCTTCCGGACGCCTACACCTTGACACTGAACATTGGCACATCCGACACCGCCCATGCGCTTGCCAACCTGTTTGTGCTGACTGAACGCGGAGGCATCGACCCGCAGCGTTCGGGCCAGGCGGTGCTCTGGACGCCTCGGCGCGGGTATGAGGTATTCGCCTCGGTGCAAGCCTTGCGCGAGGAGATGAGTCAGCGCCTGGAGCACCCGATCAAGCGCTTGCCCCTGTTGGAAAACCTGGCTATTTCCTTGCGTGCGCCGCATCAGGCATATGGTCTGGGGCCACTGCAACGCATTGACGACAACTTGCTGGATAATCGTCTGAAAACCTACAGCGATTTCGTCATGGACGGTATCGACCAATTGCTTGCGAGCAAATGGGCCGCTCGCGCCTTGCAAAACCACATTGAAACGGCCTTGGAACACGCCGCGCCGACCAACCTTGCACGGGCCAAGGCGGTGGCGAGTGCCATGACCCATCAACAGGCTCTGCCCGTCTGGCTGGGTTTGGCACCCCCTCAGGATCAGCTTCATCAAGCCGAGCTGCTTGAGCAGTATCACAACAGTGCGCCTGACGAAAAAGACTACCTCAATGGCATCACCGCTATCGGCAAGCATGCGCACACGGCACTTCTGGCGTTGCTCAAGGCACGCTATCCCGAACAGCCACTGAACCCCGATGATGTAATGATCCCGTTGCATCAGGCGCTCGACGTGAATGTCTGCAGCCTGACCGACTTTGCTTTGCGGCATTGGCCCGACCTGGACGCCGAAAACATCCGCCCACGCTCACGCAACGCGACTGCCTTGCCGGCCACATTGGATGCCAGTGCCGTGGTGCAAATGGTGCGCCAACTGGACCTGAACAGCGCTTACCAGAAGTTGTTGCAAAGCCACCTGGACGCTAACACGGATGAAGGCCGTAAACGCCGAGGCCTGTATTGCCGACAGTTACCCTGGCAAACCCTGCAATACGCCCATGAGCAAAGGCTGCAGGAGCGGCTGACGGCGCAGGCACTGAGCCATGTTCAGCAGGTATTCGACATGCCGGACGCACTGGCGCGGGCTGAGCTCGACGGGGCAACGGCAATGTTCAGACCCTTGGAGTTGATTGCCACCGAAGGTGCTTCCCTGGCCAAGGTGCTGGGGATGTACTTGATTGGTCCCACAACCCGCAGCGCTGGGCCGCTGGTGCTGTACGCGCCCTACAGCGAAAACCATACACTCAAGGAGTATGCGAACGAGCAAGCGCTGCTGGATGAATTGACCAAGCCTGGAGAGCTTCAGGACTGGGTGGTGCTGCACCTGGAGGCGACGCATCAGGCAACCTACCGCAATTTGCTGCAAAACAACCGTCATCGCCCCCTCGATATCCGCCTGGCCTCGACCGTCGTCACCGGCAATGCCCTTCACTACCTGTTCGACGACAACACGCAGATATTGCTCAAAATGCTCGCCTGCCAATTCGAGAAAGGCGCGAAATCGCTCTGGGACAGGGTCATCTACCTGCTGCGCGAGGGCATCCCCGCAGCCGCTCAGTTCATGGCAGGAAAACTCGCGTATCCGCTGGCGGTGTGGCGAAGCTACAAAATGTTCAAACGTTCAGCCGATGCATTGCAGTTGCATCAGTGGAAGGCCGGCCTGAAGGATTTCATCATCGGCGTGGCTCATTTGGCCGCCCTGCACAATGAGCTTGAGGGCACCGAAGCCCCGCCGCCTACCGAAACGGAAGTATCACAAGCCAACCTGTCAGACGAAACCCTGCCCGCGGCCCCCCACCTGACGACCCTGGATATCACCGCACCCGCGCGTACCGGGTTGCAGCCTTTCGAAGCTCACGATGTCGCATTGAAGGACCTGGAACAGAGTGCTTCCAGCCATGTGTACATGGACAAGGCGAGCTTGAAAGACTATGTGCCACTGGCAGGCAAGGTGTACGCGGTGAAGAAAACCGCCGAGCGCTGGCGCCTGTCCAAGGATAAGCATGTGGGCGCGTATGTGGGCCGTAATTCACAAGGTAAATGGGTGCTGGACCTCAGCCTGCATAACCCGCGATATGGCAAAGTCATGTCGCGCATGCACACGCGGGCCGGCGAACGGGCAGCGATCAATATCGAGGCGACGGGCATGCGCGAAATTGCCGCACTCTCGAGTTGGAAAGCCCAAGTCATCACAGAAGGGTTAAACGTTGCGATCTATTACACCGTCAATTGCAAACGCAACATCGTTCAGTTTGCAAAACAGCGTGCGCCCGATAGCCGGGCAGGCCGCTTTTTAGGTGAATTATTCGGTGTCGTCAGCCTGACACCTGACCAGTTGAGCAGAGTCGAGAAAATAGTCGACCTGATATTGGATGAACTGAGCGATCCGACCCTGACCAGCGCCGACTCCAAGCGTTTTGTCAGTGGGACCAGCCGTGTCAGTGCAGCGCACCAATACGCGTTTGTCATTCCTGAAGACAGGGAGCGCAAGCTGTACCTGCTCAATCGGTTCTTTGATCCAGGTATGGACAGTTACCAGAACCGTTTGAATTCACCTTTTGACCTCTGCGCCCACGCCAGGGCGAGTACCCTGATTCACGAACTGACGCACTTGAAGCTCGAGACTGAAGACATCGCCTATCTTGACTCGATGCGGCCGTTCACCGACTTGATCAACGCGGCCAAACCGGGCGCCCAGATACTCAAAACAACCCTGGAGGACCTGCAAAGAACCGCGCTCTCCACCATGACGCCCGCGACGATGCTGTTCAAGACCTGGGATGATTACTCGGCGCAATGGGAAGACTATGGGCCTGACACTGCAACGGCTCACGTTAGACAAAAAGTCCTGAACACCACCGGCACCAAGGACCTCAAGGATGCCCGCGACGTCTTCATGAGTAACGCCGACAAACGCATTGACACGATTTTGGCCAATGCCGACTCAGTGACTTACTTGATTACGCACTTGGGTCGTGTTTTGGATCCGGGGGCTTGAGCAGCCCCCGCCAGTCGCGTCAGTCTTTCTGATCGCGCAGAACGTTGCCGGAGGCGCCATCGATACGCGCTTCATACACGATGCCATCGGACTTGCGCCCTTTGACTTCCCAGTAACCGTTGTCATCGGCTTCGGCTTTGTAGACCTCGACATAGCCGGCCTTGGTCTTGGCGGTTTCAATGGCTTTTTCGATGGTGATCCAGCCCGCGCCCGGCTTATCGGCCAGGGCGGCGCCGGCGCTGAGCAGTGCGGTGGTTGCACACAGGGCGACTAAGGTTTTCTTCAGCATATTCGTTCTCCATTGTGGGAATGACGGACTCGTGTCCTGTGTTTTCTGATGTTCCCAAACGAGAATAAGTTCCAATTGATGTGCAATCGCCATGACGGCTGTTCTCGCCATCCGCCTTGGGAGGTTAGAATGTGGGAAATCAGGACGGTTTAATGACTCAACAGCCCCTTTCAGAAGACGACTATGACGCGATCACCGATGTCGCCGCGCATTGGTGCATGCGCCTGCATGCCAGTGATTGCTCGGCGGGCGAGCGTCGGGCTTTTGAACAATGGCACGACGCCCATCCGCTGCATGCCTTTGAGTATGCGGCCATGCTGGAAATCTGGGACGTGGCTGACCACCTGCCACGCAGCGAACCTGCTGCGGTTGTGCTGCCGTTAAAACCGCGCAGCCGCTTGCGCACTTACGCGGTGGCCGCCGCGATATGCCTCGCCGCCCTGCCGCTGGCCGCCTTTACCGGCTGGGAAGCGGGCTGGTTGCCCAGTTCCTATGAGCATTTCGAAGCCGACACGGGCTTGCGCAAAGTCACCCTCGGCGACGGCAGCCTGGTTGAATTGAACCTGGGCACCGAACTGGTCTACAGCCATTACAAGGATGAACGCCGCGTAACCTTGAACAAGGGCGAAGCGTTTTTCAAAGTCACCCATGACCGCCTTCACCCGTTTATCGTCAAGGCGGGCGAAGGCCAGGTTCGGGTGACCGGCACTCAGTTCAACGTCTGGAAATATGAAGACCAGGTGCGGGTGATGTTGCTTGAAGGCTCGGTGCAGATTTCCAGTGACAAGCAGCACGCCAGCGTGCCCCTTACCCCAGGCATGCAGGCCACTTACAACCTGGGCGATGCCACCCCGCAAATCGCTGCGATTAACCCCAATGATTCAACCCTGGCCTGGCGCCAGGGCAAACTGGTACTCGACAACCTGGCCCTGACGGACGCGTTGCCGCTGATCAACCGCTACCTGAACAAACCGGTGATGCTGGCAGATGCCAGTACCGGGGCGATTCGCATCGGCGGCATCTACAACATCAACGAGGTCAACAACCTCGTGCCTTCCCTGCCCAAGGTACTGCCGGTCTACCTGACCCAGAACCAGGACGGCAACACGGTCCTCAATTCCATACCGCGTAAAGCCCCCAAGGGCTGAGTCTGCCAGCCGGCAACGGCGAGTTTGCTCGCGCCCAAGTGTCCATTTTTGAAACACCTCCCTCGCTTGAATCGCCCGCCCGGTGCGCATTCATGGCTTTGTCACGTGCAGTGTTACATCGCTGAGACACCCTTGAGGCGGGGCCGGGCATGCCCCTTGACGGCGACACTGTTTCAACCCTGAAACAGCACCGCCATCACTTTGCCTCGTTTTATCTCCAACCCTCTGAATATAAACAATAAATAAAAAGCGGCACGCGTTCTGCTCTGTTCCTGATAACGCTGTTTAGGGTCAGCGTGAAGAACAAGGAACACTGCCATGGACACACACAATAAGGGCTCACTGAGCCTCCTGCTGATCAGCTGTGCACTGAGTGCCAGCGTGAGCGTTCCAGTGCTCGCGGCCGGTGATGGTGTGATCGTGGTTGAACGCCAGGTTCAACCTTATGCAATCGGTCGCTCACGCGGCCAAGACCCCTACCCCAATACCGTGAATGCCAACCCCTCGGCCCAAGTCAATCGCGCCATGAACCATGAGCTCAGCGATAACGACATTGCCGGTATCAGCAGCGGTTCCAGCATTACGCGCAGCATCATGCCAAACGGTGACATTACCGGTTTGAACTCTCTCGGTGGCGCCAACAACCTCGGCGCAGCGGGAGCAGCCGGCCACGGCAGTAGCGGCAGCGGTATTGCAGGCACGGTCAACGGTGCGATATCCAGTGGGCTCGCCCCTCTGAACAACATCAGCGGCATGGTGGGAGGAGCAATGAAATGAACCACTCCTGGATGCTTCTAGCAGCGCTCGGTTGCACAGCGGCGATGGCCGACAGCAATAACAACGCAACCATTGATAACTCGGGCCAGCAGTACAACGGTGTGGTGACGATCAACCAGGCCGCGGGTGACCAGCAACAACTGAGCAACAACGTCGCTATTGCGGTGGGCCACAATGCCCGGGCGAACATCGCCGTCACGCAAAAAATCAGCGGCGCGCCCACCGACCGCTCCCTGAACGCCAATGCTGCGATCCAGGGCAACTCCTTCAGTAATGGCAACGGTGCACTGAGTGTCAACCAGTCCGCCGGGGCCCAGAACCAGATGATCAATGCCGTGCGCATCAGCGTGAGTGCTGGCCCGCAAAGCATCGACGACAGCGTCATGTCGCAACAAAACGTTGCGCTTGCAACCGACTCAGGGTTGACCCCTACCACTGGCAGCCGCCAGGTCGTTACCAACGACCAGGCCTTCACCGGCAGCCGTGGAGTGGTTCAGGTCAACCAGAGCGCCGGGGTGGGGAACCGAGTGGCTAACACCCTGAACTTACGACTCAACTGATGGAGCTGAGTCCATAGCTAGACCGTACCAACACTTAACCAACTAATTAGAAGCAAGGAGATACACCATGAAAACTTCAATGGCTCTTAAACCACTGGCTTTTGCTCTCGCTGCGCTCATGGCTGTTGCTGCTCAAGCGGGCGGTTATCACGCGCCTACCACGGCTGCTGCGACCACACAGGACGGTCAGAGCAACCATGGCAACGTGGTACTTAATGACAAAACCAAAAACAACGCCTCGGCCAATGATTCCTACAACAACATCAGTGGCGTGGCCAACGGCAACGTGCTGAGCGGCGACAACAACCAAGGCAAAAACGACGTTGCCATCGTTTCCGGGGATGCGGATTTCGTATTCGCCGCCACCGGTACCGCTCAATCGAACACCGGTAACTTTGTGGCCAACAGCGGCACTAGAAACAACGCTTCCCTTAACGACAGTGGCAACCACGCTTCAGGCGTGATTCAGCTGAACGCCGCATCGGGCACCTCCAACCAAGGCAGCAACAGCGTTGCAATTGCCTCGGGTAATGGCGACAGCGGTGCTGCAGCCGTCACTGGCGTGCAGGATGTGTCGGGCAACCTGACCCTCAACCTGGCCAGCGGCCACGGCTGGGGCAGCACCAAACCGGTGGTCAACAACGCCAGCGTGAACAACTCGATGAACTACAGCTCTGGGGTATCGAACTCCAACGTTCTGTCGGGCAGCAACAACCAAGGTCAGAACAACGTAGCAATCACTCGCTTCTGATCCAGATCGGGCCTTGGCAACAAGGCCCTTTTTATTTCCAGTGTCCAGCAGGTCATACGATCATGCGCCTCACAGCTGCCCTCCTCTTGTTCGCACTCACCGGCCCGACCTGGGCGGCGCAAATGGCCGTTGTCATGCCAAACGGCGCGGTGGTGTACAAGAAGGTCGAAAGCATCCGCGAGCGCAAATTCGCCAACCTGGTGGAACAAAAAACCGATTTCAGCTGCGGCGCCGCCGCGCTGGCAACCATCCTGCGCCAAGCCTATTGGATGGACGTGGATGAAGACCACGTGATCAAGGGCATGCTGGTCAATGCCGACCAGAACCTGGTGCGCACCCAAGGCTTCTCGATGCTCGACATGAAGCGCTACCTGGAAAGCATCCACATGCGCGCCAAGGGCTACCGGATTACGCCTGAGGTACTCGTCACCGTGAAAGTGCCGGTGGTGGTGTTGCTGGACATTCGTGGCTACAAGCACTTTGTCGTGCTGCAACGGGCCGACAAAGACTGGGTGTATATCGGCGACCCCGTGCTGGGCAACAAGCGCTATGCCAAGAACGATTTCGTCAAGGGCTGGAACGGCATCGTGTTCGCGGTGATCGGTGAGGGTTACGACAAGGCCAACGCCTTGCTCACACCCCGTGCGCCGCTGACGGCCAAGAACCAGTTCAACGAGTTCAGCCCGGTACGCGACAGTGAATTGATGGACTTCGGTTTTATCCAGAGCGACTTCTTCTAGAAGCGCAATAAGGAGCAGGACGCTCCAGGAGCAAACGATGAACACTCGACGCTGGCTGACGGTCATGTGCCTGGCAGCCGCAGCACCTGCCTATGCTTCTTCGGCATTTAAGCCGATCGAGCTCAAGGACGCGGAAATGGCCGAGTTGCGCGGGCGCTATGTGATGCCCGGGCGGATTATCAGCTTTGGCATTGTGATGAGCAGCACCTGGACCAATGCCGCCGGCGCGACCGTGACCGGCACCGCCGACATGCAAGTCAACGCTTCCACCGTCACCCCGCAATTCTACGTGCAAATCACCGGTAACGACGGCACCGGCGTGATCAAACAGCCTGACGGCAAGGGCACCGTCGTCGGCGGTGCCGGCCTCGGCACCGGCCAGGGTGTCACGCAAAGCGTGCGCGCAGCGGGCGATGGCAACACGGCCAACAACGGCGTGGATATCAACGTGACGAAAAACGGCCTGGCGCCCGCCAACTACGTGCAGTCGGGTCAGGCATTGATTGCCGGCCAGCCGATCACCGGAGGCACAGCCGCCGGCCAAGTGACGGTCACGGCTAAAAACGGTGGCCTGCAAATGGCGCTCCAGGCCAATAACAATCAGGGCAATGTGGTGCAGCAAATCGGTGCCGGTAATGTGCTGCAAGGCACGGTTATTCAGGGCAACAGCAACTTCGTGAACAATATGACCCAACTTAATGTGGTCATGGGCAACAACGGTTTGAACAACATCACGCAGAACCTGAACCTGGATCAACTCAAAGGCCTACGCCCCTCCGGTTATTGAACTACGCTGAGCCTCGACACTTACGCATTAGAAAGGGACGGCTTATTTCATGCATCGATCTTTATCGTTACGTGCCGTGATTTGTTTGAGTACGCTCCTACCCGCTTCGGTGCTGTACGCCGCGCCGGATACCGATATCGAAACACTGAAGCAGGAACTGCTGGAGCTCAAGCAACGTTATGAAGTGCAGCAAAAAGCACTGGCCGTATTGGAGCAACGCGTAAGGCAAGTGGAAGATCAGCCCGCAACACCTACGCCCAAACGCCTGGCCAAGTCGCCTGCCGACTTCCAGAAAGGCGGTACGACAGTGGCCGGCGTCGGCGCGGGCGCAGCGTCCGGCGGTGCAGCCGGTAACAGCTCGTACGGGCAAAGCCTGAAGGACGATTCCGCCCCGGCACAAAGTGTGAGCAACTTGTACAACGAGGCCAGCGGCTTTTTCGGCAATGGCAAGTTCAGCTTTGAAACCGGACTCACCTATGCCCGCTACGACGCGCGCCAATTGTCACTCAACGGCTTTCTGGCGTTGGACTCGATCTTCCTGGGCAATATCAACCTGGACCGGATCAAGTCGGACAGCTGGACCCTGGACCTCACCGGCCGCTACAACCTGGACAACCGTTGGCAGTTCGACCTGAACGTGCCGGTGGTGTATCGCGAAGCGACCTACCAGTCCGGTGGCGCCGGCGGCGATGCCAAGAATACGTCGGAAGCCTCAGTCAGCCGCGACCCAACCATTGGTGATGTCAACTTCGGCATCGCCTATAAATTCCTCGATGAGAGCGCCAGCCTGCCGGATGCGGTGGTGTCGCTGCGGGTCAAGGCACCGACCGGCAAGGAACCCTATGGCATCAAGCTGATCGAGCAAGCCAGCAATAACAACCTCGCCGTGCCGGAAAGCCTGCCGACCGGCAACGGGGTGTGGTCGGTCACGCCAGGTATTTCGCTGGTCAAGACGTTCGACCCCGCCGTGCTGTTCGGCTCGCTTTCCTACACCCATAACTTCGAAGACTCGTTCAGCGATATCAGCCCCAATCTCAATCAGAAGATCCCTGGCAAAGTCAGCCTGGGTGACAGCTTCCAACTCGGTGTCGGGGTGGCCTTCGCGCTCAATGAGAAGATGAGCATGTCGTTCTCGGTGTCTGACCTGGTGCAACGTAAAAGCAAGGTCAAGCAGAGCGGCCAGGACTGGCAATCGGTGGTGTCCAGCGATGCCAACGCCGGGTATTTCAACGTGGGCATGACGATTGCGGCGTCGGATAACCTGACGATCGTACCGAACCTGTCGATTGGGATGACCGATGATGCGCCGGACTTTACGTTCAGCCTGAAATTCCCGTATTACTTTTAGCAGTAGTGGGACGCGGAGCGTCCCAGGCAGCAAGGAAAAGCCCCGCAACGATAAGGGTCGTTGCGAGGCTTTTCGGTTTACCCGCCCTAGCGGATCTGGTGTTTGTGCAGCAACCGGTAGAACGTCGGCCGGGACACGCCCAGCACGCGGGCCGCGATACTCATGTTATCGCTGTGCCGGTTGAGCACATCGCACAACGCCTGGCGTTCAGCGCGGTGCTTGTAATCTTCCAGTGTAGCCATCGGTGGCGCAATTGCCTGCTCGCACTGCAACCCCAGGTCACCGGCTTCGATCTGACGCCCTTCTGCCAATACCAGGCCACGGCGCACGCGGTTCGCCAATTCGCGCACGTTGCCCGGCCACGGGTGTTGGCCCAGAGCAACCAGAGCATCCTCGCTGAAACTGCGCGGCCTGCGCCCGGTTTCCTGGCTGTAGAAACGTGAGAAATGGTTGGCCAGCATGGCCACATCGCCGTGCCGCTCGCGCAGCGGCGCGGTTACCACCTGCAAGACATTAAGCCGGTAATACAAGTCTTCGCGAAAGGTGCCCTTCTCAACCGCCGCTTCCAGGTCCACGTGTGTCGCCGCCAGCACCCGCACATCCACCGGGATGGGCTGGCTGCCACCGACGCGCTCGATCTGCTTTTCCTGCAGGAAACGCAGCAAGTTGGCTTGCAGTTCCATTGGCAAGTCGCCGATCTCATCGAGAAACAACGTGCCACCGTGGGCCGCTTCGATACGCCCGACCTTGCGCTGATGCGCGCCGGTGAACGCACCTTTTTCATGGCCGAACAGTTCGGACTGGATCAGGTGCTCGGGAATGGCACCGCAGTTGATCGCGACAAAGGGCTTGGCATGACGCTGGGATTGGCGATGCAGGGTCTTGGCCACCAGCTCTTTGCCGGTGCCGCTGTCGCCGCGAATCAGCACCGGCGACTCTGTAGGTGCCAGCTTGGCGAGTAATTTGCGCAGCTCACGAATGGGCCGGCTGTCGCCCAGCAGCTCGTGTTCCTGCGCGTCGATCAGTGTGTGGCCCTTGCCGCGCAAGCGGGCCATGCCGAATGCACGCCCTAGCGTGACCTGCACGCGTGCCACATCAAACGGCAAAGTGTGGAAGTCAAAAAACCATTCACAGACAAAATCACCGACATTTTGCAGGCGTAGTACATCCTGGCTGAGCACCGCGATCCATTCGGTGCCGCTGCGGCTGATCAATTCCTTGACGGCCTCCGGGCGCTCCAGGTGATAGGGCTGCAGGCGCAACAGCCCCACATCGCACGACCTGTCGCCTACGGCGCCGAGCGTGCAGCTGTCCACTTCCCACCCCGCACTGTGCAAACCAGGCAATAGCTGGTGGCAGTCGTCGCACGGGTCGACTACAAGCAAGCGTCGTTGGACAGGTGTAACAACCATGACTATTCCTTGGCGCCAAAATTGTTAAAGTTATTTATAAACAACGGTTTGTGCGGCCTGGCGCTAACACTAGCAAGTTATTGACACAGCCTTTGTATTATTTCGCTATAAGTCTGGGCACAAAGCCATCTCGGCGTCGCTGGGGCCAAAAAATCAGGCGCGACCGCCACACTCAATGCGCTTTCAAAACAGCCGCTTACATGACGCCAATCACGAAAAGTTGAAATTTCTTGATCTAAGATGTGACCCGTACCCTGCCATCGTGCATCAGTACAAGTAACTCACCGTCTGGCTCGCCCAACCGACGGTACTTAAATGACTGGGCATTTAGAGAGAAGACCCACATGAACGCCCCGCTCCGCATCAACGAAGCTCTTTTGATCGCAGACCGTGCCTTCCAGCCCTTTCAGTGCGTGGCCTGGCACGATGGCAACGGCGCCCTCAGCCTGAGCGTCATCGACCGTACCAATACCCGCATCGGCAGCAAACAGCTGTCTTCGAGTACTTATACCGACCCGGCTCAGTTGGAAGAATTGTTGTTGCAGGCACGTGCCGAGCTCGACAAAAACGGCTACCAGTTACAGTCATGGGTTATGCAGAAGTAAGACGCGGCAGTAACTTCCGATCATTGCATAACAATGATCGGAAGTTGAGCATCACAACGTAAGCGGCTTATCGCGGTACGAGAATAAAGCGCTCGATCGCTTCAGCTGCGCCGTCCTCGACATTGCTGCCGGTAACAACACTGGCTTGGCGCTTGACGGTCTCTTCCGCCTGCCCCATCGCAATCGACAAACCCGCCACTGCAAACATCGCCGGGTCATTGCCGCCGTCGCCGATAGCTGCCGTTTGCTCCATGCGCACACCAAGGTGCACGGCCAAGGTTTTCAAGGCCTCGCCCTTGTTGGCGAGCATGGCCGTGACATCCAGGTACACCGGCTGCGAGCGTGATACCTGCGCCAGGCCCTGCACCTTGGGCTGCAACTGCGCTTCCAGCTCCACCAATAACTGCGTGTTGTTGCTGGCAGCAACGATCTTGTCGACCCGGTCCAGGTACGGCTCAAAACTCTCCACCACCACCGGCCCGTAGCCCAAGCCATCGGCTTCACGCTGCATCATCGGCCCAGGCGGATCACGGCGCAGCCAATCGCCGTCAGCGAACACCCAGACTTCCACATCCGGTTCGGCCGAAAACAGCGCCAGTGTCACCAACGCCGCCTCTGCCGGCAGATGATGGGCAACCAGGATGCTGCCATCCGGGTTGATCAACGTGCCGCCATTAAAACCCGCGACCGGCACATCAATACCAAACGTTTCGATAAGGTGCAGCATGGCCTTGGGCGGCCGCCCGCTGGCCAGGCTGAAAAATACCCCGGCGTCACGCAACGCGCGGACAGTATCGGCAGTGCGCTGGCTAAGGCTATGGTCAGGATGCAACAAGGTCCCGTCTACATCACTGAGCACCAACTGGATGGGATGAATCGCTGCATCACTCATCCCAGGCTATGCCAGGTGCGACCATCGCGGGCCAGCAACTCGTCGGCGGCCGCGGGGCCGTCTTCTCCGGCCTTGTAAGCCTGAATCGCGTCATCCTGCTTCCAGGCATCCAGGAACGGCTGCACCGCACGCCAGCCATTTTCGATGTTGTCGGCGCGCTGGAACAAGGTCTGGTCGCCGGTCATGCAGTCGTAGATCAGGGTTTCATAGCCGGTCGACGGCTGCATTTCGAAGAAGTCCTTGTAGTCGAAACCCAACTCGATATTGGCCATTTCCAGGGCCGGCCCGGGTTTTTTGGCCAACAGGTCGAACCACATGCCTTCGTTTGGCTGGATCTGGATTTTAAGGTAGGTGGGCTTAAGCTCATCCACATCCGTGTCGCGGAACTGCGCATACGGCGCGTGCTTGAAGCAGATCACGATTTCGGTGTCACGGATGCTCATGCGCTTGCCAGTACGCAGGTAGAACGGCACGCCGACCCAACGCCAGTTGTCGATCATCACCTTGAGGGCGACAAACGTCTCAGTGCTGCTATCAGGCGCAACGTTGGCTTCTTCACGATAACCGGGCAACGACTTGCCGCCGATTTCGCCAGCGCTGTATTGGCCGCGTACCGAGTTGGCGCGCGCATCTTCCAACGACCACGGGCGGATCGCACCCACTACCTTGGCCTTTTCACCGCGCACCGCATCAGCGCCAAACGCCGCCGGCGGCTCCATGGCGACCATCGCCAGGAGCTGGAACAGGTGGTTGGGGACCATGTCGCGCAGGGTGCCGGTTTTCTCGAAGAAGTTACCCCGCGTTTCGACGCCCACGGTTTCCGCCGCAGTGATTTGCACGTGGTCGATGTAATGGTTGTTCCAGAACGCTTCGAACAGCACGTTGGAGAAACGGCTGATCAGGATGTTCTGCACCGTCTCCTTGCCCAGGTAATGGTCGATGCGATAGATCTGCTTCTCGCTCATCACCTTGAGCAGGCACGCGTTCAGCGCTTCGGCGGTGGCAAGGTCCGACCCGAAGGGTTTCTCGATCACCACACGACGGAAACCATCATCGGTTTCGTTGAGCAAGCCGGCACTGCCCAGGCGCTGCGCCACTTCACCGAAGAAGCGCGGTGCAGTCGCCAGGTAGAACACCGCGTTACCGGTGCCGCTGTCGGCGATCTTCTTGCCGATGTCGGCGTAGGTGCTGTCGTCGAGGAAATCGCCCTCGACGTAGCTGATGCCTTTGGCCAACTGCGCCCACAACGCGGGGTCCAGGGCGTTTTCGGCATTGCCCCGGACTTTGCTCGCGGCCTCGGTGCGAATGAAGTCCTCGAGTTTCTTGGCGAAGTCGGCGTCACTGATGGCGTTGTGATCAACGCCGACAATGCGCAGGCCGTCGCCCAGCAACCCGTCGCGACTCAGGTTGTACAGCGCCGGCATGAGCAGGCGCTTGACCAGGTCGCCATGGGCGCCAAACAGAAACAAGGTAGTGGGTGGAGCGGGTTCGGCCTTGGGTTTCTTGCCGTTAGCGGTCATTTTTTGGAAGTCTCCACATGGCCACCAAAGCCGAAGCGCATGGCAGACAGCATTTTGTCACCGTAGGTGCTCTGCTGACGGGAACGGAAACGGGCGAACAACGAGGTGGACAGCACCGGTACCGGCACGGCTTGCTCCATGGCGGCTTCGATGGTCCAGCGGCCTTCGCCACTGTCGGCCACGGAACCGGAGTAGCCATCGAGTTTCGGGTCGGTGGCCAATGCGTCGGCGGTCAGGTCCAGCAACCAGGACGAGACCACGCTGCCACGGCGCCAGACTTCGGCGATATCGGCAACATTGAGGTCGAAGCGCTCCTGCTCCGGCAGGCTCTCCGAGTTTTTCGTCTTGAGGATATCGAAGCCTTCAGCAAAGGCCTGCATCATCCCGTATTCGATGCCGTTGTGGATCATCTTCACGAAGTGCCCTGAACCGGCTGGGCCTGCGTGGATGTAACCGTGTTCGGCGCGGCTGTCGGCAGAGGCCGAACGGTCCTTGGTGCGCGGGATGCTGCCCAGGCCCGGTGCCAGGCTGGCGAAAATCGGGTCGAGGCGCTGCACGGTCTCGACGTCGCCGCCGATCATCATGCAGTAACCGCGCTCCAGGCCCCAGACGCCGCCGGAGGTGCCGACGTCAACGTAATGCAGGCCTTTTTCCGACAAGGCCTTGGCTCGGCGAATGTCATCTTTGTACATGGTGTTGCCGCCATCGATGATCACGTCACCGTCTTCGAGCAACTCACTGAGCGTATTAATGGTGTCTTCGGTGGGCGCGCCTGCCGGCAACATCACCCACACAGCGCGCGGCTTTTGCAGCCCGGCTACCAGGGCCTTCAGGTCGGCGACGCCGGTGGCGCCCTCCTCGCTCAGGCCTTTGACGAATGCTTCGTTACGGTCGTATACAACGGTGGTATGCCCATTGAGCATCAGGCGCCGCGCAATGTTACCGCCCATGCGGCCTAGTCCGATAATCCCCAGTTGCATGTGCTGATGCTCCTAACTACTAAATAAATGTGTGACATAGTTTATAGCGCAATGAGGCTAATGAGGGTTAGTCCAGAGCGGATCGGTGTAGTTTCATGACAAAAAAACGCCATCGTTTCAGCATCACCGCTGAAAAAGTCACAGCGACCACCAAAAATAAAAAAGTTCCATTGCCCCGAAAAAGAATTCAGAATTGCTTCCGACTGTTGCCAGAACCTCGATTGACGCGTTCCGGCACCGCGATCTACCGGCTATTTGCGAGGTAAGCAATGAGCACAGCACAGATGACCCGACCGCCACAGACCCTCTACGTGAGCGTGCGTCGCGATGAATTGCGCCAATTAAAAGAAGAACGCGATCAACTGCAGCAGGAGGTTCTGCGTCTGCGCGCACACCTTCAAGCACAGGTCAATCAGGCATCCGGCACCCAGCCTGCGCTTTGCTGAACCTGAGCTGAACAAAGCCTTCAGAAATAACTCACGAAGTTTTCACATCCTCCTCCCGATACTCCCGCCGAATAGGGCCACGCACACGCGGCGGCCCACTGTCGCGCGCATTCCTGCGCAGCGACTGAGCAATTATCGGGTTGGAGTACTGGATGGCGATGTTCAAACGCAGCACCAAGTCTGCGAAAGGCTTTGATTGGGCCGGTCTTGGCTGGTTGTTCCTGTTTTTCTGGTATTTCTCGGGTATTACCCAACTCCTGATCCAGCTGACCGGCACCTCCGGTTTCAGTGGTTTTCGCCAAGCCTTCTTCCTGAGCGCGTTCTGGCTCGCGCCGATGCTGCTGTTCCCAAAGCGCACGCGCTTGCTCGCGGGCTTGATCGGCGTGGTGCTGTGGGCGTGCTCGATGGCCAGCCTGGGTTATTTCTTCATTTACCAGCAGGAATTCTCGCAAAGCGTCATCTTCATCATGTTCGAGTCGAACATCTCTGAAGCCGGCGAATACGCGACCCAGTACTTCGCCTGGTGGATCGTGCTGGCATTCATCGCCCATACCGCAGTAGCCGTATTCCTGTGGACCCGCCTGCGCCCGGCTTACCTGCCGCGTGGCCAGGCGCTGCTGGCAGCCACCGCCATTGTGCTGGCCGTGATCGGTTACCCGCTGGTCAAGCAGATTGCAACCAACCCGACCATGGAACTGGCCATCGACGGTTTCGAAAGCCGTGTCGAACCGGCCGTGCCATGGCAGATGATCGTTGCCTACCGCCGCTACACCGAACAGCTCAACAGCATGCAGGGCATGCTCACCAGCGCCAGCAAGATCCCGCCCTTGAAGAACCTCAAGGACACCATGGCCGACCAGCCGTCGACCCTGGTGCTGGTAATCGGCGAATCCACCAACCGTCAGCGCATGAGCCTCTATGGCTACCCGCGCAACACCACGCCGGAACTGGACAAGCTGCGCGACCAATTGGCGGTGTTCGACAACGTCATTACTCCGCGGCCCTACACCATCGAAGCACTGCAGCAGGTGCTGACGTTTGCCGACGAAGAGAACCCGGACCTGTACCTGAAGACGCCCTCGATCGTCAGCGTGATGAAACAGGCCGGCTACAAGACCTACTGGATCACCAACCAGCAGACCATGACCAAGCGCAACACCATGCTCACCACCTTTTCCGAGCAGGCTGACGAGCAGGTGTACCTCAACAACAACCGCAACCAGAACGCCCGCCAATACGACGGCGACGTGCTGGCACCGTTCGCCAAGGCCCTGGCCGACCCCGCCGAGCGCAAGTTCATCGTGGTGCACCTGCTGGGCACTCACATGAGCTACCAGTACCGCTACCCGCCAACCTTCGACAAGTTCACCGATCGCCAGGGCGTACCGGCCGGCATCAGCGATGATCAGTTGCCGACCTACAACAGCTACGACAATGCGGTGCTGTACAACGATTTCGTGGTGTCGAGCCTGATCAAGGATTACGCCAAGACCGACCCGAACGGCTTTCTGCTGTACCTCTCGGACCACGGCGAAGATGTGTTCGACTCGGCCGGCCACAGTACCCTGGGCCGTAACGAAGGCAAACCGACGGCGCCGATGTACACCATCCCGTTCATGGCCTACGCCTCGCCGAAATGGCGCGAAACCCATGACTGGAGCTTTGCCAGCGATTTGCAGCGGCCTTACAGCAGCTCGCAGTTGATCCACACCTGGGCCGACCTGGCCGGGCTGAGCTTCGATGAATGGGACCGCAGCAAGAGCCTGGTGAACGACAGCTTCAAGCCACGCCCGTTGCTGATTGGTGACCCTTACATCGGCCAGAAAAAGGGTTTGATTGATTTCAGCCTGATCAAACCGAAGAAGTCGGACGCCTCTGAAGTGGTTGCTAAATAGTGTGAGCTTTGTAACAGAAAGATAACAATCATTCTCGTTAAAGCCTAAAGTTCCGCGCGCCCTTTCGTCTTTGAGCCAAGGCCTTCTCTTACTGAGAAGGCCGCAAAGACGACAAGGAGTCTGCCGCGATGTTCGCGCCCTTTACCCGTTCCATGACCCTCACCCTTGGCCTGTTCAGCGTCGCGCTGAGCCCGGACCTGCTGGCTGAAACCGACCCCGAGCCTGCCCCGCCACGCCCCTTTGAGCTGGGTGCCACCAGCATCACCGCCGAAGGCCTGGGCGCGACCACCGAACACACCGGGGCCTACACCACCGGCTCGATGAACACCGCCACCAAGCTGAACCTGTCGATCAAGGAAACCCCGCAATCGGTTTCGGTGATCACCCGTCAGCAGATGGATGACTTCAACCTCAATACCCTGACTGACGTGCTGCGCCAGACCACAGGCATAACGGTGCAACACCTGGACTCGGATCGGGTCGGCTACTCTTCTCGCGGATACTCGATCAGCAACTACCAGGTCGACGGCATGCTCAGCACCTACGGGCGCATGAAGCCGGATGCCGACACCATCATCTACGACCGCATCGAGGTGGTGCGCGGTGCCACCGGACTGACCACCGGCGCGGGTGACCCGTCGGCCACGGTCAACATGATCCGCAAGCGCCCGACCGCAGACTGGCAAGCCAAGGCCGGCGTCAGCGGCGCCAGCCATGACAACTACTACAGCTACGTTGATGTGGGCGGCCCCCTGGCGTTTGATGGGCGACTGCGTGGACGCACGGTACTGGCCTATCGCGACAGCCAGTCCTATCGCGACAATTACGCCATGCAACGGGAAGTCGGCTACGGCATCCTCGAAGGCGACCTGACCGACGACACGGTGGTCGCCGTAGGCTTGGACTATCAGAACAAACATGTGCAAGGCACCTCTTGGGGCACCCTGCCCTACTGGAACAGCGATGGCAGCAAGGCGCGACTGTCACGCTCCGCCAACATGGCTGCCGACTGGAGTTCCTGGCCACTCAAAGACAAGACCACCTTCGCCTCTATCGACCATAAACTGTCCGCTGACTGGCGCCTCAAGGCGGCCTACACCCATCGCCAGAGTGATACTGATGGCAAGGTGTACTACGGCGGCGCCGGCTACCCCAACCCGGATGGCAGCGGCATGAACGCCTGGACCAACCAGATGGTCGGTACATCGAAAATGGACGTGGTGGACTTCAACCTTGCCGGGACCTATTCATTGTTCGGCCGTGAACATGAGCTGATGGCAGGGTATGGCGAATCCGAGCAGCGAGACTCATCGCCGTTTCAGCGCTACAGCACACCCGAAGGTTATGAAGACATTCAGGACTGGCGGCACATGGGCGGTATCCCCAAGTTCCCCGACCGCACCACCGGCCTCAAAGGCGAACACAGCAGCAAAAAACAGAAAGCCGGTTACCTGGCAACGCGCCTGAGCCTCACCGACCAACTGCACGCTGTACTCGGCGGCCGCTATGGCAGTTGGGAAATCGAAAGCGTCTCGCCGCAGTACAACGACAATAACCAACTGACTCAATCGAGCAAAACTCGCCAGACCCACAACGATATGTGGACGCCGTATGCGGGGCTGCTCTACGACATCACCCCCGAGTACACCGTGTATGCCAGCTACACCGATATCTTCAACCCTCAGGATGAGCGCGATTCCAGCAAGAAGTACCTGGAGCCGGTGGTGGGCAGCAACTACGAAGTCGGGCTCAAGGGCAGCCTGCTCAATGAGCGCCTGAACCTGGCCACCGCGTACTTTTGGAGCACCCAGGATAACGTCGCCGAACTCGATAACAGCGCACCGCCGGATCCGGTCACGCGCGAGCAGTTCTACAAGTCGGGCGGCAAAGGCAACAAGGTCCAGGGCTTTGAGGTGGAAGCATCGGGCGAGGTCCTGCCAGACTGGAACCTGACAGCAGGCTACACCTACACCCACTCGGTCAATGGTGATAAACAGCGCAACAACACCGACCAGCCACTCAACCTGTTGAAACTATCGACGGCCTATCGCCTGCCGGGCCAATGGCGCGGGTTGACCGTAGGTGGCGCGGTTAACTGGCAGAGCGATTTCTACAAATTTGCCCCACGCCCTACCGGTGGCCGGGACAGTGACGGCCGGCTGATCACCGAAAGCACCAAGATCACCCAGCAGGCCTACACCGTGGTCAACCTGATGTCGCGCTATCAATTCGACGAACACGTTTCGGCGTCAGTTAACGTCAACAATCTATTTGATAAAAAATATTACGAACGCGTCGGTTTTTATAATGGCGTGTATTGGGGAGACCCACGCTCCATCACACTGGCACTGGATTGGCGGCTATAAACTGCATCCCCGAAGTTAACAAAAACGTTAACTTCGGGGCCGTTCCATGTTAATTCCCACTTAATAAGACAGCCCCATAGTCGCTCCATGAATCGGATCACGGAGCGATCGAACACCACTCACTCTTAATGGGAATACTGCCATGAAACTTTCGACCTTAATGCTTGCCGGCCTGATGAGCCTGACCTCCGTAGCCGCCTTCGCAGAGGGCGGTTCAGAGCGCTCGAAGGAGTTTTACAACAACTTCGCCTTCACCCAGCAGCAAATTCACGGCACCACGGACAAAACAGCACTGGCCGACGGCAAGTCTGTAAAGCCCGAACAAAACAGCGCTGAACAACAGCCTAACAGCTGATTTAATCTTTAGTTAATCTGCATGCCCCTATGCCAATCCGCTCCTTTGGCAAAGGTTAATTTGGCGCCATTTAATGGCGCCTTTTTTATGTTGCCTATATTAAGCGCAGTGATTAAAGCGGTTTGCTCCAGAAAAGCATACGGCCGTGGGCGGGGTCAAATATCGAATCATCAAAACCAAACTTGCGATAGGCCGCTTGCGCCACGTCATTGCCTTCGAGCACTTCCAGGGTGATCTTGCAGCAACCGCGCTGGCGGGCAATTTCCTCGACCTTGAGCAGCATTTTCTGGCTAAGCCCCAGGCCACGAAACTGATTCATCACCACCACATCGTGCACGTTGATCAGCGGGCGGCAGGCAAACGTCGAAAAACCTTCAAAGCAATTGATCAGACCCGCCGGCTCCCCGCCGACAAACGCCAGTACGCTGAACGCGTGGGGGCGCTTGGCCAGTTCGGCTGGCAGTTGCTGCAACAGATCGGCCGGCAAGGTGTGACCGCCACCCATCGGGTCTTCAGCGTAATGGTTAAGCACCAGGCCAATGGCTTCGGCATGCACGGGGTTGGTGTAGCTGGCTTGCAGCACCAGGATGTCTGGGGTGTCCATTTCCTTCCTCAATCACGACAACAAGGGAATCGGTTCCCTTTGAGGAGACAATTGTAAGCGGGGAGCCCGTCGCAGATGAAGGAGATTAGCTACAAATACCTGACGGAAATGACGAAGGTTGCGCCCACCAACAAGCACCACTGGCCTGGGATTTGTCCTAGGCGCCGAACCGCTGCAGTTGCATCTCTTGCAAACGACTCAAGGTGCGCCGGAACGCAAACTCCAGATAACCCTCGGTGTAAAGACTTGCCAACGGCACCTGGGCCTCGATAAACAGTGGCACCTTGCGGTCGTAGCACTCATCCACCAGCGCGATGAAGCGCCGCACACTGTCATCGTGTACCGACAATTCAGGCAACTCACGGTCACCGGCCATTACTCGCTGAACACCATCTTCGGTGCCACGGGCAATCCGTCCCGGACGTTTTTGTGCGCTCAGGTTGGGCACTTCACCCAGCAGGATCGCCTTGTAGCGATCGCACAGCAGCATAAAGTCCATCGCTGCCAAGGGTTGCTCGCACAAATCGGCGTACCGGCACCAGAGCACCGTGTCGCTGGACTGCACCGCCACTATCGAACGGTACCCGACGCTGACCACGCCGCTGCCGGTCACCCGGCCTTCGCTTAACTGTTTGAACAGTGTGGCGAGCGCTTGTGGCTGATTGACCCAATAGCGCTGCAGCCCCACACCTGGATGCAAACGGTGATCTTCACCACCGTCCACTGCCACCACGTGCATATGTTGCTTGAGCGCCTCAATACCCGGCAAGAATCGCTCGCGGTTGAAGCCGCCTGCGTACAGCTCGTCCGGTGGTTGGTTGGAGGTGCAGACCATGACCACGCCCTCCTCGAACATCACCTGGAACAGCCGGCCGAGAATGATCGCATCACCGATGTCGCTGACGAACAGTTCGTCGAAACACAACACGCGCACGTCCTGGCTGAGTTCGCGCGCCAAAGCCTGCAAGGGGTCATGGATGCCACTGAGCTGGAAAGATCGCTTATGCACCCAGCCCATGAAGTGATGAAAATGCTGGCGCCGCGCAGGTACACGCAAGCTGTGATAGAACTGATCCATCAGCCAGGTCTTGCCCCGGCCCACTGGCCCCCACAGGTAAACCCCGGGAATCGGCAAGCGGCCGTGGTGCAAGGCCTCAAAGCAGGTTTGCAGGGCTTGCACCGCCCGGCACTGGGCGTCGTCGGGCACGAAGCCTTGCTGGGCGATGGCGTATTGGTAGGCGGCAAGCGGCGAGTCGAAAGTCATGCGTGCCAGTATGACTTACAGCGAGATATCCAGCCGTGAAATCTTGCCCTGTTCGTTCAGGCGGAAGGTATACCGCAGCTCCAAAGGGCTACCGGGGAAATTGCCGGAGACCCTGTTGCTGACCAATACCTTGCCGGTGCGATGCTGCACGTTGATCACTTCAACACGAGGCTGATAGCGACGCCCGGTGTCTTCAACCCAGCGGGCAATGGCTGTCGGACCAACTTGATGATCGCCTTCATCGAATACGTTGGCATCATCGGCAAAGCACTGGGCAATGGCTGAGGTGTCGCCGGTATTGGTCGCGGTTATGTAGGCTGCAATGGCGGGGGCTAACGCTGGAAAAGACATGGCACAGCTCCTTTTTAGTGATTTATGGCGCCATGCTAAGCCAGCCCTGTGTCAGTTTTTGTCAGGAGTGAACGATCCTGAATCATTGTGTTCCATCAACTTGCGCCAGCCGCGCAGCAGGTCGCTGCGCCGGCCAGGGTAACGCTCACCTCGGGCGTCAGCTGCGGCCACCCGGTCGGTGCGAAACGTACGGTAAGCGCCACGCAACTCGCACCAGGCCACGATCACACGGACCTCATTGAGAAACCCCAATGCCAACGGCCAGATCAACCGCTGGCTCTGGGTTTGGCTGGCGTCTGCGTAATCGATATGCAGCTTGGCCTGGTTGCGAATCGCCTCACGAAACACATTCAGCGGTACGCGATTTTCCGGGTAGCCAAACCCCGGCGGCCCCGGCAGCAGCGTGGGGTTACGCAAGGCTTCCTGCGCAACCGGGTCGAGCACATCGGCAATTTTTGCCAAGGCATTAGCCGCCGCACGACTGAGCACGTCGTCGCCGCGCTGGTCCACATAGCGTAACCCCAGCACGATGGCTTCAGTTTCCTCGGCGTTGAGCATCAATGGCGGCAAAAACAGCCCGCTGCGCAACACATAACCCACCCCCGCCTCACCAAAAATCGGCGCGCCGAGTGCCGTCAGCTCAGCGATATCGCGGTACAGCGTGCGCTCGGAGACTTCCAACTGCGCAGCCAGTACGGCCGCGGTCACCGGGCGCTTCTTGCCCCGCAGGGCCTGCAACAAGGTGAGTAAACGAGTGGTACGCGACACTTGGACCCCGCCGAAAAAGGAAAAAGTGCCGCAGCTTAGCAGAGCGTCCTGTCAGAAAATGTCAGCAGCAAAAAAGACCCTTGACCGAATAAATTACAAAACTCGGCAACAACCGCAAGAACATGGTGCGGGCGGTCGAAGAAAGCCTCAAACGCTTGAACACCGATCACATCGACCTGCTCTGGGCGCACATGAGCGACAACGTCACGCCGATGGAAGAGATACTGCGCAGCTTCGATGACTTGGTGCGCGCCGGCAAGATCCACTATGCCGGCCTGTCGAACGAGCAAGTGGCCCGCCTGGACACTGCCGGCGCAATTCCATTGGGCGTTCCCCACGGGATTATCTCGGAGCGCTTCGCGCTCGACCACGGCGCAGACACACCGCGCCCACCGGTTATTTGAGACGAAAAAAAACGGCCTGTTCAGGCTAATGCCAGCCAGTTAAGCGCTAGAACTGACAACCAGTAACCTGTGGCGAGGGAGCTTGCTCCCGCTGGGCCGGGCTGGCGCTCCAGCGCGAAGCGGCCCCTGCTCTTTGCTTTAAAAGCATGGGACTGCTACGCCGTCCAACGGGAGCAAGCTCCCTCGCCACAATTACCGGCTATGTCTTAATTGACTGGCATTAGCCTGTTCAGGCCGTTTTTTTTATGCGCGCGGTTTACGCAAGGCTCTTGCTGACCACCTCGAATACATCGCTCGACAGCTCGCCGGAGGCACGAATGCGCTCAAGTTCCGCCTTCATCAGCGCTTGACGGGCGCTGTCGTATTTACGCCAGCGGGTCAACGGCGCCAACTGGCGCGAAGCAATCTGTGGGTTGAAGCCATTGAGCTGGATCACCAGGTCCGCCAGGAAGCGATAACCCGAGCCGTCTGCAGCATGGAAGTTGATCAGGTTCTGCCCGGCAAATGCACCCACCAGTGCGCGCACCTTGTTCGGGTTCTTGATGTTGAACGCCGAGTGCTCCATCAACGCCTTGACCCGCGCCAAACCACCCGGCAACGTGCTGCCCGCCTGCACGCTGAACCACTGGTCCATCACCAACGGGTTGTCCTTGAAGTTCTCGGCAAACACCGCCAACGCCTGGGCTTTTTCCGCTTCGAACGGCGAGTTCACCAGCACCGCCAATGCCGTGAGACGCTCGGTCATGTTATCGCTGGTGTCGAACTGGTCCAGCGTTGCGGCCAACACTTCAGGCTTGCCGCTGAGCATCAGGTACGACAGCGCGATGTTCTGCAAGGCGCGCCGCGCGAAGTGCTCGGCCGCCGCCACATAAGGCGTCTGCTTGGACAGCTCGCGATTGGCCTGGTAACGCAGCCACAGCGCTTCGAACAGGTTGTCAGCCAGTTGCTTGCGGGCGTACTCACGGGCGGCGTGGATGGCCTCCACATCCGCCACTTCGCTGATTTCCGTGAGGTAGGCCTCGCTTGGCAGCGAGAGCATTTCGGCGACCATGGCCTGGTCCAGGCTTTCATCGCTGAGCACCGTGCGCAGTGCGTCGATCAGGCGCTGATCGAGCTTCAACGCCTGCCCCGCCTGGTGCTGAGCAATCAGCTCCTGCAACACCTGCACCGACAATTGCTGGCCGGCATCCCAGCGGTTGAAGCCATCGCTGTCGTGCTGCATCAGGAACATCAGTTGGTCGCGGTTGTACGGGAAGCTCAGTTTCACCGGCGCCGAGAAGCCGCGCAGCAGCGAAGGCAACGGCTTTTCTGCGATGTCGACGAAGGTGAAGGTCTGCTCCGCTTGCGTCACCGAAATCACCCGCGACGTGCCGCCAGCCGCCGCTTCACCCGCCAGGCGCAAGGCGATAGCGGCGCCCTGCCCGTCCAGCAGGCCCAATTCCACCGGAATCACGAACGGCAGTTTCTCAACCTTGTCCGGCGTTTGCGGGCAGCTTTGACGGAACGTCAGGCTGTAGGTTTTGGCTGCGGCATCAAACCACTCGCTTACCGCCAGACGCGGCGTACCGGCCTGGCTGTACCAGCGCTTGAACTGGCTGAGGTCGGCGCCGTTGGCGTCTTCCATGGCCTTGATAAAGTCATCACAGGTCACGGCCTGGCCGTCATGGCGTTCGAAGTACAGGTCGCTGCCTTTACGGAAGCCTTCAGCGCCGAGCAAGGTGTGGATCATGCCGACCACTTCCGAGCCCTTTTCGTACACGGTCAGGGTGTAGAAGTTGGAGATCTCGATAAAGCTGTCCGGGCGTACCGCGTGGGCCATCGGGCCGGCGTCTTCAGCGAACTGATGGGTGCGCAGGTACGCCACATCCTGGATGCGCATGACCGTGGCCGAGTTCATGTCGGCGGAGAAGCCCGAGTCACGGAACACGGTGAAGCCTTCCTTGAGCGACAGCTGGAACCAGTCACGGCAGGTCACACGGTTGCCGGACCAGTTGTGAAAGTATTCGTGGGCAACAATCGCTTCGACGCGCTGGTGAGCGGCGTCGGTGGCGGTTTCGGCGCGGGCCAGCACGGCGCTGGAGTTGAAAATATTGAGGCCCTTGTTCTCCATGGCGCCCATGTTGAAGTCATTCACGGCCACGATCATGAAGATGTCGAGGTCGTACTCGCGACCGTAGGTTTCTTCGTCCCAGCGCATGGATTTTTTCAGGCTGGTCATGGCGTGCTGGCACTTGTCGATGTTTTCCGGCTCGACATAGATGCGCAGCGCCACTTCACGATTGGTCATGGTGGTGAAAGTGTCTTCAACGCACCACAAGTCACCGGCCACCAATGCAAACAGGTAGGCAGGTTTCTTGAACGGGTCTTCCCAGGTCGCCCAATGACGGCCGTCTTCGCCGGGGCCACTGGCAATCGGATTGCCGTTGGAGAGCAGCACCGGATAGCTGTGTTGTTCGGCGATCACCGTGGTGGTGAAGGTGCTCATCACGTCCGGGCGGTCGAGGTAGTAAGTGATCTTGCGGAAACCTTCAGCCTCGCACTGGGTGCAGAACATGCCGCTGGATTTGTACAGGCCTTCCAGGGCAGTGTTGGTTTCCGGGTGGATACGCACACTGGTGTCGACCGTGAAGGTTTCGCAGGTCGGGTGCAGGGTCAGGTGGCTGTCGGTCAACTGGTAGTCGGCCTCGGTCAGTTCCTTGTCACCCAGGTTGACGGTCAACAGCTCCAACTGCTGGCCATCGAGCACCAGCGGCGGCAAGCCGGTGCCGCGCTCGGGGTTGCGGCGCATCACCAGCTGCGCATGGACCAGGCTATGGTCCTCGAACAACTCGAAGGTCAGGTGCGTTTCTTCGATCAGGTAATCCGGCGCCTGATAGTCCTTCAGGTAAATCATCTTCGGTTGTTCGGTGCGCATGGATAGCATCCTTTTTACTGATGCACGGCGAGCTGGTAGGCCGTGTACTTACGAATGTTGATAACGCCGGTGTCGAAGATCAGGTATTGGCCCTTGATCCCCAGCAACGTGCCTTCGGCAATCGGGTTCTTGTCCAGGTTAAAGCTGACGATCTTGGCCGGGTATTGCTCGACCGGGTAACGAATTTCGATCGGCTCGATGTCGGTTACCGGTTGGATGGCCTGCAAGCCAAAGCGTTCCTGCAACCCCAGCAGGCCGTCGGCGCAGGTGGCGAACAGCTCATCGCGTACCTGCTTGAGATCCACCGATTGCGCATCGCCCTTGAGTAAAGCACGCCAGTTGGTTTTATCGGCCACTTGGCTGCGAAACAGGTCTTCAACGAAACCGGATTGCTGACGGGTCGCCACGCGCATGATCGGCAGCGCCTGGCTGGCGCCCTGGTCGAGCCAGCGGGTGGGCAACTGGGTGGCACGGGTGATGCCGACCTTGATGCCCGACGAGTTGGCCAGGTACACCACATGGTCGGTCATGCAGAATTGTTCGCCCCAGCCCGGATCACGGCAGGTGCCGGCGTCGTAATGGCAACGCTCGGGACTCATGATGCACAGGTCACACTGGGCCAGTTTGGTCATACATGGGTAGCAATAACCCTGGCTGAAACTGGTCTTGGTCTTGCGGCCGCAATGGCTGCAATGAATGGCACCGAGGTATTCCAGGCGCACGTGGGTACCGATCAACGGGTTGACCGGCACCTCGGTGTCGCCCAGGCGAAACGCGTATTGAACGGTCGGCTCACCGAGTTGCGCCGACATTTTGCTGACTGCACCGCGACCAATTTCAATCAATGGATCGCATCCGACTTGAACAGAATGTTCGGCACCGGCGCCGACTTGGACGCGCATTCCTGCGGGCCCATGTAGCCGGTACGCTGCTCTTCGGGCAGGTTCTGGATTTCCCAGGCGATCACCGCTTGCAGCGACAGCTCGCGCTGCTCCGCAGTGAGCTTGCGGCCATCGGACCACTTGCCGATTTCCACGGCCAGCTTGAGGCTCTCGTAGATGTCCGGGGTGATGTTTTCGATCATTTCAGCAAAAGAGGACATAAGGCTCTTCCTTATCAAATAGAGGCTTTGCGGCGGTTGTACAACCCGCCCAGCAAACCCGTCAGGCAACCGATGACCAAGCCGCTCAGGTGAGCCGCGTTGGCGATTTCGCCGAAACCGATCATCGAGATCAGCCCCGACATGCAGAGCACCAGCCAAATCAGCATCATCGCCAGCACGCCACGCGGCAGACGATAAGCCGGGTTAGGCGACAACAATTGGAAGATCCAGCAATGCCCGAGCAGGCCATACAACACGCCAGACAAACCGCCAAACAGGCTCGGGCCGCCATAGGCGTATTGCGCGTAATTGGACACCAGGCTGAACAACACGGTCAGGCCCAGCAGGTTGATACTGCCCTGGCGCAACTCGATACGACGGCCCAGCTCCCAGTACCACATGCCATTCATGGCCAGGTGCAGGATGCCGAAGTGGATCAGCATCGGCGTGACCAGCCGCCACCACTGCCCCGAGGCCATGGTCTCGGCAAACGGGGTGAACTGGATGTAGTCGCCCATCACGTGAAACGGCAGGAAGGTCAGCCAGCTCATGGTCTGCAGGTTTTCACCCAACAAGGTCACCGCGCCAACGATCATGCTCGCCAGCAGCACCAGCGCCGTCACCGGACTGAAACGCACTTGCTGAACAAAGCTTGGCCGCGTGACGGGCGCCTGCTGGGGAATATCCAGTTGCTGATCCGGGTCACCGGCGGGAAAGCGTTGATACAACACTTGCACGTCGGCGCTGATGTTCTCGGGCACCCACAACACTTGCTCGCCTGCTTCTTCACTGACGCGATGGGGCACTTGCATGCGTTGCAGCAGTTTGACGAAACCACTCAAGTCGACACTCAGCGGCAAGCGCAATACAGCTACCGTACTCATACAATGACCTCAGGCCGCTCAACGTCGACCCATACAAATTTACGCGGATCCAGGCGGGTTTCCTGGTCCAGTCGGTACGCCACCAGCTTGCCGTAAAGCACCGCGCTGTAGTCCAGGCAGGCCAGGTTGTCGCGGATCGGCGCCGGCTTGCCGCTGCGCCAGTAATGGCCGACGAACAACAACGGTTCGTCGACGCCATAACGCAGCAGGGAATTTTTTTCCGTAGACGAAAGCGGCGTTCGCGCCACCGGTTCCGGAAGTGCATCGGGCTGGAACACGATGTCGCCGTAGGTTTTGGGGTCGTCTTCCCAGAATTTGGTGCGGAAAAATGAGCGCGTCAGGCCATCGCCACCGGTCAGCGTCAGGCCGTCCGGCAGGCGCATGTCGGTGCCGCGCAGCAGGCGGTCGAAGGCGTTGCAGGCAAAGCTGCCCGGCACGGCGGCGGCCTGCAAAAAGTGCTGGTCGATGCAGCCATCCGGGAAGGTGGCGCGCAGCGGCTGGATAAAGCCTTCGTCCCAACACGCATGCACCACGCGAAACCGCCCGGCGTCGACAAACAGCGGCATGTCGTAGAACCAGCCGAGGAAGTCGTGCCAGTCGGCCGGGTGGTGCTCGAACTGGGTCAGAGTTTCGTGGATCAACCGCGCATGGCGTGGGTTGTGCTCGCGCACGAACTGCTTGCCACTGCCCGGCGGCGCCGGCGTGCTCCAGCCCAGCGCGTTGAACTCGTGGTTGCCCATGATGCACAGCGCCTGGCCGGCCTCGGTCATATCGTGGACGATATGCAGCGCCTCGCGGATGCGTGGCCCACGGTCGATGATATCGCCGAGGAACACCGCCATACGCGTCGGATGGCGCCAGGTTCCAGCCTGTTTATGGTAGCCCAGCCGGTCGAGCAAGTGCTCAAGGGTATGAGCGCAACCGTGCACGTCACCAATCAGGTCGTAGCTACGCGCGGGATCGAGCATCAGTCGCCTCCACCCCCCAAGCGGCTGCCCCAGCCCAGCTTGGTGCGGCACACTTCGTAGTAGTTGTGGTCCAGCGGGTGGATCAACCGCAACTTCTGTGCCTTTTTGCTCACGGTGATGGTGTCACCGGGGGCGCAGGTGAAATGGTTCTGCCCGTCGCAGGAGACTTGCGGGTAGATCTGCATGTCTTTGGACACCACGATTTTCAGCTCACTGTTGCCATCAACCACAATTGGCCGACTGGACAACATATGGGGGTACATCGGCACGATCACAATGGCATCGAGTTTGGGGTGCATGATCGGACCGCCAGCCGACAGTGCGTACGCGGTAGAACCGGTCGGCGTGGCGACGATCAGGCCGTCAGCCTTTTGGCTGCACACGAACTGGCCGTCGATATACAGCTCGAACTCGATCATGCGCGTGGATTTGCCAGGGTGCAGCACCACATCGTTGAGCGCATCGCCCTGGCCGATGGCCTCGCCGTGGCGGCGTACTTCGGCTTGCAGCAGGAAGCGGTTTTCCACCAGGTAATGGCCGTCGAGCACCTTGGCCACTTCGACTTCGAGGTCATCCGGGCGGATATCCGTGAGGAACCCCAAACTGCCACGGTTGATCCCCAGCACCGGCACGTTGTGCCGCGCCAGTGCACGGGCGGCACCCAGCAGGCTGCCGTCGCCGCCGACCACAATAACCATGTCACAGACTTCGCCGAGCATCTTGCGCGACGAGGTTTGCAGGCCGTGGCCGGGCAGGATTTCGGCGATGGTGTCTTCGAGGATCACATGCAGGTGGCGTTCCAGCAGGAATTTTTTCAGCCGGCGGACGGTGTCCAGCACCTGGGTACTGCCCAGGCGACCGATAATGCCGATATTGCGAAATTGCTCCATGGGGCTCCTGCGGGATTTGGGGTCTGGCAAAAAGAACGATTATGGGCGAAAGGCCGCGTCAGGCAAAACCCTTTGTCGCCGCAGGACCTTGATGACAATGGTTCTCAGCCACCCTTAACGGCTCTAAAAGGCTATGCTCGGACCATGACTGTGTTCCCCGACCTGCTCAACCTGCCCCGCCAATTGCGCCACCCCGAGGTGCGCGACCTGGCGTGGGTGGTGCTCGCCCCGCCGATGCTTGCGCAAACGCCCTGGCCGCAGCGCCACCCGCTGGCCGGCAGCGACTGGGTACAGGCGCCGCACCGGCTCGAACAGTGGTTACGCACCCTCGACCAGGACAGCAGCGCCTTGCAGCATTGGCTAAGCCTGTCGCGCACGCGGCGCCTGGGCCTGTACTACGAGCGCCTGTGGCAATTCGCGGTGCAACATGCGCCGGGGGTGGAGTTACTGGCCGCCAACCTGCCGATCCGCCGCGCCGGGCATACGCTGGGCGAGCTGGACATGCTGGTGCGCGACCGCGATGGCGTGCACCACCTGGAACTGGCGATCAAACTGTATCTGGGGCCGCAGGACGGCAACGGCCAGGACCCCGCGCAATGGCTCGGCCCCGGCTGTCATGACCGGCTGGACCGCAAGCTCGCGCACCTGGCCCAGCATCAACTACCGATTTCGGCCCGCCCGGAAAGCCGCGAAGCACTGGCGGCGCTGGATATTGCGCAGTTCGATGCACATTTGTGGCTGGGCGGGTATTTGCTCTATCCGTGGCCCGGCACCGCCGAATCCCCGCTGGGCGTTGAACCACAGCACCTGCGCGGGCGCTGGCTGCATCAGCGTGATTGGCGCGACTTCGTCAGCCAGAGCCCGCCGGGGCGCTGGCAACCCCTGCCTCGGCACGCCTGGCTGGCGCCGGCGCATTACTCGGAGGATCAGGTGTGGCGTGCTGACCAGATGCAAGCCTGGCTGGCAGACCTCGACCCGATGGCACCGGCCCAATTACTGGTGCGGCTGGTTCAGCAAGGCGCAGATTGGGAAGAAGCCGAACGTTTGTTCCTTGTTGCAGACCTGTGGCCAAACGTCCCGGGCATTACTTGAGTTTCAGGTGGCGCGCATACCAGGGCCGTTTCGGCACGCGCTTGAACAAGGCCTGCAATCCGTCTTCTTCGGCGAAGGTGATGCGCAGCGCCAGCTTCATGGTCTCCGGGTCCATTTCCATCGACCGCCCCATCTGCAGCCCCGGCGTGGTGCTGCAACCGTGGGTGTCCGGCCCCAGCCATGGGTCAGCGACTTCCACCCAGCGGCCTTGGGCAAACCACTTGACCCCGTTGACCTCCAGCCGGCTGACCTCGCCTGGATTGAACCGCTCATGGGCGCGAAACCAGTCCTCGATGCGATCATCGATCCAGCCGTGAAAGTGCCAGAACACCGGGTTTACGTGCGATGAGAACGGGTCGCCCAGGAAGTCGTTCTGCGGCGCGTACCAACGCGCGGCAAAGTCCGCCGGGTCACGGGCGAACGGCACCGGCGCGCCGTTGGACGGGTCACGGGGCACCGAGGCCCAACGCATGTGCAGCCAGTCGTGCAGGCCCAGCTCCATCTCCGAACCTAACTGGCCCAAGGTCAGTTTGGCCAGGTAACGCGGGTCACGGTACTGCGACTCCCACACCTGGAAGTTGCTGTGGTAGGTCTCGGCCGCCTTGATATCGCTGACCCATTGGGTGTAGTCGCTGTCATCAGGTGCTGACCAACAGGGTGGCAGCGCAAAGCCGTCGTGGTTATCGAAATAACGCAAAAACCCCAGGCGATCGCGTTCCAGCGCCGGTTGGGGTTCAGGGAATTGCGGCCAGGAAGGCAGGTCTTGCATGGAGCGCGCAGTGCCAAGCATATGCCGGTGCATGAAAAAGAAGTCGATACCCGAACCGTTGCGGTCTTTGCGTTTGCCGCGCGCGTCGCGCTCCTGGCCGCGTGGCCCGGGTTGCCAACCGATACCGCGCAGGGCATCGCGTTTTTCCTCGGACAGCTTGTGCCACTGGTCACGGGTGGCGTGCCAGAGCTGGTGGAACAGCCGGTGCTCAGGCGCGATCAGCCAGGCCAGCAAGGTCGGGTTAAGGCCGATACGCTGGCGCGCCTCGGGGAACAGTTGCTTGTGGGCGATAAAGCGGTTGTCGCACTCGGTCAGGGCCAGGGGGCGCTCAAGGTCGAGAACCTGCCCGCTCAGCGTGCTGCTGCCGGCATTGGCGAAGTCGGCCCAGACTTCGTCGAGGGTCATCTTGAACTCATAGGCCGGTGCGCCATCCGCGGCGTCGCGGTCGATCAGGCGCCAGTAGAGCACGGCGCCCTCGCCCGTCAGCAGATCACCGAGCACGCGGTAACGCGGCTCGCCCTCGGCACGCAGGTTTGCAGCGGTGTCCAGATAGCCACGCAAGCCACGGCCGCGCGGGGCGATGTCGAGCAACAGCTCCAGGCCTTGCAGCGGCAAGCCTTTAAGGCCCGCATCGCGGCCCTCCAGGCGCAGGCTCCACACACCGCGCAGGGTATTGGCCAGGTGTTGGCCGGCGGTGTCGGCCAGGTCCACCGTGGCCTCGCCCGGCGTGATCGGGAATTCTTCACGCGTCAGCTCGCGGTGGGCATAAAGGGCCGCTGGCACGGCAGCGCCGGTCAGCGCCAGGCCGGCGATGAAGCCACGTCGAGAGAGGGTCATTGTCTACCTTAGGAAACAGCTTGATCAGAGCTAGAACGTTGACGGCCGCGAGAAATTTACCGGCCCAGCGCCCGCGCCTAAATTTCCCCGGCCATGGCTCGTTCTTCCCTGATAGCAAAGGCCTCAACTGACTGAGATGGCAATGACAAAATCACGTTCGAAAAAGGCGCTGTATATCGGCCTGCCGCTGGCACTGGCCATCGGCGCCGGGGTCGGTTTCCTGGCCTGGGATCACTGGTTCAAAGGCAATGCCGGCTACCCGCTGGAGGTGATCAAGCAGGCCAACGAAATGCAGGACCGCTTGTTGTCGTTCGACAGCCATATCACCGTGCCCATGGATTTCGGCACCGCCGGCAACGAAGCCGACAAGGATGGCAGCGGCCAGTTTGACCTCGCCAAGGCGGCACGCGGGCGCTTGTCGGGCGCGGCGCTGACGATTTTCGGCTGGCCGGAAATCTGGAACGGCCCCAACGCGCCGCACAAACCCACCGACGGTTTTGTCGAGGAGGCCCGTCACGAGCAGGAGGTGCGCTACAAGATCATCTCCGGCATGGTGCGCGACTTCCCCAACCAGGTCGGCATCGCCTACACCCCGGACGATATGCGGCGCCTGCATGGCGAGGGCAAGTTTGCGATCTTTATCAGCATGCTCAACGCCTACCCGCTGGGCGACGACCTCAACCAGCTGGACCTGTGGGCGGCACGCGGCATGCGCATGTTCGGCTTCAGCTATATCGGCAACAACGCCTGGTCCGACTCGTCACGCCCGCTGCCGTTTTTCAATGACACCACCGACGCGCTTGAAGGGCTGTCACCCATCGGCCAACAAGCCGTGCACCGCCTCAACGACCTGGGCGTGATCATCGATGTGTCGCAGATGTCGACCAAGGCGCTGGAGCAAGTCGCGCAATTGAGCCGTACCCCCATGATTGCCTCGCATTCGGCGCCGCGTGCCTCGGTGGATATCCCGCGCAACCTCAGCGACAAAGAACTGCAACTGATCAAAAACAGCGGTGGCGTGGTGCAGGTGGTGGGCTTCCCGGCCTATTTGCGCCCGCTGAGCCAACCCACCCAAGACAAGCTCAACACTTTGCGTGCGCGCTTCGATTTGCCGCCGTTGCCCAACCTGGCCATGGCCTTGATGC
This sequence comes from Pseudomonas sp. PA-5-4B, assembly GCF_021606215.1. Classification (NCBI taxonomy): domain Bacteria; kingdom Pseudomonadati; phylum Pseudomonadota; class Gammaproteobacteria; order Pseudomonadales; family Pseudomonadaceae; genus Pseudomonas; species Pseudomonas sp. PA-5-4B. The sequence goes on from NZ_WKDB01000003.1 coordinate 61,658, forward strand.
CCGGTGACGCCATCATCGCCGCCTGGCCCGAGCAGAAGTTCGGCCAGTACGCCCAGGGGCTGTACGCCATTCTTGAAGAAGAACCCAAGGCCACCCTCAAGGACTGGGGCGATGCCATTGACTACACCGTGCGCAAGATCGGCATCGACCACGTCGGCATCGCCTCGGATTTCAACGACGGCGGCGGCATCCAGGGCTGGGAGAACGTCGGCGAAGTGCGCAATGTCACCGCCGAACTGATCCAGCGCGGCTACTCCGAGGCCGACATCGCCAAGCTGTGGGGAGGCAACTTCCTGCGGGTGTGGGACCAGGTACAAAAAGCCGCCAAGCCGTTGGCCAACCGCTAATTACTCAGAAGCCAGTCCATGACCGACCGCCGTACATTCCTCAAGCAGGCTGGCGTACTCGCCGCTAGCCTGCCATTGGGCAGCACATTGCTCGCGCACGCCCAGGCAGCCACCCAGTCGCCTGCCACAAACGACCCATGGACGGGTTTCAAACAGCTGTTCACCCAAGACCCGGACTACCTGCACTTTTCCAACTTCCTGGTGACCTCCCACCCACGCCCCGTGCGCGAAGCCATTGAGCGCTACCGCCAGCAGATCGACCGCAACCCCGGCCTGGCCATGGACTGGGGCCTGGAAGAAACCTGGAAACGTGAAGGCCAGGTGCGCGAATGGGCCGGTCGTTACCTGAACGCCAAGCCGGCTCAGATCGCCCTCACCGGCAGCACGTCGGAAGGCCTGGCGATGATCTACGGCGGGATCAAGCTGCGCCCCGACCAAGAGATTCTCACCACCGAACACGAACACTACGCCACCCAGAACGTGCTGGACTTTCGCGTCGCCCGCCAAGGCACCCAGGTGCGGCGCATCCGCTTGTTCGAGCGCGCCAGCCAGGTCTCCAGTGACGAAGTGCTGGGCAACATCAAGCGCGCCATTCGCCCCACTACCCGCGTGCTGGGCATGACCTGGGTGCAGTCCGGCAGTGGCGTGAAGCTGCCGATCGGCGAAATCGGCAAGCTGGTGGAGGAACTCAATCGCAACCGCGACGACAACGACCGCATCCTGTATGTGGTCGATGGCGTACATGGTTTTGGCGTGGAGAACCTCGACTTCCCGGCCATGCACTGCGACTTCTTTATCGCCGGCACGCATAAATGGATGTTCGGCCCACGCGGCACCGGGCTGGTCTGCGCCCGCGACGCCGAAAACAAATACGTCACACCCATGGTGCCGACCTTCTCCGAAGACACCAACTTTGCCACCACCATGACGCCCGGCGGCTACCACGCCTTTGAGCATCGCTGGGCGGCGGATGAAGCGTTCAAGCTGCACCTGCAACTGGGCAAGGAACAGGTTGAGGCGCGCATCCACGTACTCAACAGCGAACTCAAAACCCAGTTGCTGGCGCATCCGCAGATCGAGTTGGTGACACCGCGCAGCACCGATCTGTCGGCAGGTTTTACGTTCTTCCGCGTCAAGGGTCAGGACAGCGAAGCCGTGGTCGCCCACATGATGAAAAACCGCGTGGTGATCGACGCCGTCGACCGCGATGTCGGCCCGGTGATCCGCACTTCCCCCGGCCTGCTTAACAGCTCGGACGAAATCCAGCAGTTTATGGCCCTGCTGAGCCAACGCCTGTGATGCGCCCTTTTTTCCTTTGAACGAGATGCCCACATGAATCCATCCCGACTCAAACCCCTGACCGCCCTGGCGCTGACTGCTCTTTGCGCGGCATGGCTGCCCAACCTGGCGCAGGCCGCCACGCCGCAACCCGGCAAAGTGTTCAAGGACTGCAAGGACTGCCCGGAAATGGTGGTGCTGCCCGCCGGCACCTTCACCATGGGCACGCCGGAAGACGAAGTCGGCCGCGAGCCCGATGAAGGCCCGATGCACGACGTGACCTTCGCCAAACCGTTTGCCATGAGCCGCTTCCACGTCACTGCCGCCGAATGGGACAGCTATATCCGCCAGACCGGCGTCAAGATCGCCGACGGCGACACCCGCCCCGGCCGCGAATGCATCGCCAGCAAGCCCCGCTACCCGCAAGGGCCACGCCAGCCGGCAGTGTGCATGGACATGGACGACATCAAGCAGTACGTCGCCTGGCTATCGGAAAAAACCGGCCACAAGTACCACATGGTCAGCGAAGCCCAACGTGAATACGCCGCCCGCGCCGGCTCCACCGGGCCGTTCCCCTTCCCGTTCGACGAGGGCAAGGGCTACAGCATCGCCCAGCACGCCAACACCTACGGCCCGGCAGATGGCTACAGCTATTCCTCGCCGGTGGGCAGCTACCCGCCGAATGCATTCGGCATGTACGACATGCACGGCAATGTGTATGAGCGGGTTGCCGACTGCGAGCACCCCAACTATATCGGCGCCCCTACCGACGGCAGCGCCTGGATGGAGCCCCACTGCGAGGGCTACCAGATCCGCGGCAATGACTGGGGCGAAGCGCCGGTGTTCTCACGTTCGGGCAACCGCAACACCATCTACCCGCAAACCCGCGGGGACTGGATTGGGTTTCGGGTAGTGCGCGACCTTTAAGCAGCACACCGAGCAGAAGGTGGGAGCTGGCTTGCCTGCGATGCAGACACCTCGGTACATCAGGTACACCGAGTTGATGCCATCGCAGGCAAGCCAGCTCCCACACTTGGATCGCCTTAGGCCTGCCGAGCCAACAACTCCAACCCTTCATGCAACGCCGGGAACAGGCTGTTATTGAAGTTGTTCCAGCGCAATTCGAGGATGGTGTCCTCAGGCGAAATCTCGGTTTTCAGCACGTCGTGGAACACTTCGCCCGAATCAATGCCGTTGTCCACGTAATGGAACGAAGCGCCGGTAAGGTACAGCGGTTCGCAGGCCTTGGTTGCTTTGCTCGCCCAATCCACCACCGTCTGCCCGCGCGCGCCGTACAAGGCATTCCAGGTGGCATAGGCGCCACGGCGCTCGTAAGGCGATTCAATACGGGTAATGCCTGGGTGAATGTTCATGATCCGCCGCGCGAACGGCGCGCCGGGCCGCACCAACTCATCGAGGATCACCAGCAGGCCGTCCAGCACCACGATATCGGCCTTCAACTCCACCAGGGTGTCGTGCAAGCGACGTTCAAAATCCTGCTTGCCGGCGATGTGTTCGGCGCTGCCACGCGGCAGGCGGCGGTAGGTGGATGGCACGCTTAGCAACAAGTCATTGACCAGGTTGCCCTGCACGCGCAGGTCCGCCGGGTACAGCCACTGGCGACCCGGCTGATAGGCAAAACCATAGTCGGCCACCAACTGCTGGTCCCGCGGGTTCTGCTCGTCATCGTCGTACACCACGCCGACCAGGTTGTAGGCCTGGCCCAACGGTGTGTCGTTCAGCGACCCCACCAGAAACTCCAGCACCGACTTCATATAGCGCTCGTGGTCCTTGTAGGCCACCGGCTGCCCGGCCTTGTCGGCGGCAGCGTTTCTCAGGGACCAGACATACACCAGATTCTTTTTCGTCATTGTTTCGCTCTCGCTGGATAGATCAGGCACGCGCCAATACGCGTGCGCCTACACAACAAGAACGAACCAGCCTGCAGGCAATTTATCGACCCAGGCCACCGCCCGGCGCGCCGCGCTAAATAGTCGCCCCGACACTTCGTTTGTCATGGGTAAGGGTCTGTGTGCCCAGCCCCCTCTTTTTTCACTTTCCGGGAAGTATTTATGACCGACCCCAAGCGCGGCGCCTTTAACGGTTTGCTCGCATTGCTCAGGCCTTTTCGCACCATCGTGACAGTCTCTGTCGCGCTGGGCATGGCCGGCGGCCTGGCCATCACGTTGCTGCTGGCGACTATCAATAACGCCCTGCACTCTACAACCGGCATGACCCAGGGCGTGGTCCTGACCTTTGCGGCGCTATGCCTGTTGGCGCTGACCAGTTCGATCGTCTCGGATATCGGCACCAACTATGTGGGCCAGCGGATCATTGCCGCCCTGCGCAAGGATCTCGGTGAGAAAGTGCTGTCGGCGCCCATCGAGCAGATCGAACGCTACCGCTCGCACCGCCTGATCCCGGTGCTCACCCACGACGTCGATACCATCAGCGATTTCTCCTTCGCGTTCACCCCGCTGGCCATCGCCAGCACGGTAACCCTGGGGTGTCTGGGTTACCTGGCCTACTTGTCTGTGCCAATGTTCCTGATGATGATCGTCGCCATTGTGATCGGCAGCAGCGTGCAGTTCATCGCCGGCCACAAAGGCATACGCGGCTTCGATGCAGCCCGTGACCTGGAAGACGAACTGCAGCGCTACTATTCGGCGATCGCCTCCGGCGCCAAGGAGTTGCGCATCCACCGGCCACGGCGCTACCGGATGAACACCCACCGTATCCAGGAAACCGCCGACCGGATCAGCGACATCCAGGTGCGCTCGGTCAACATTTACATCGTGGCCAAGACCTTTGGCTCGATGCTGTTCTTTGTGGTCATCGGCCTGGCCCTGGCCATGCAAGCCTACAGCCCCAACCCGGACCCCGCGGTGATCACCGGTTTTGTGTTGGTACTGCTGTACATGAAAGGCCCGCTCGAACACGTGATCGGTTACCTGCCGATCATCGGCAAGGCCGGCATTGCCTTTGCGCGTATCACCGAGCTGTCTGATCGCTTCTCGTCCCCCGAGCCGCATCTGTTGATGGACGGCAGCGAAGCCCCCACGCCGGTGGTCAACAGCCTTGAACTGCGTGGCGTCACCTACAGCCCACCGCCGGTAGAGGGCAGCGAGCCGTTTCACCTGGGGCCGATCAACCTGAGCATCCAGCAGGGCGATATCGTGTTTATCGTCGGCGAGAACGGCTGCGGCAAGACCACACTGATCAAACTGTTGCTGGGCCTGTATCAACCCGACGCCGGCGAAATCCGCCTGAACGGCGAAACCGTGACCGACCCGGTGCGCGATGACTATCGCCAATTGTTCACCACGGTGTTCGCCGACTATTACCTGTTCGACGACCTGGTCCAGGGCAGCGCCACGCAATCGCTGGACAGTGCTGCCAAGTACCTGGAGCGCCTGGAAATCGCGCACAAAGTCAGCGTCAAGGACGGCGTATTCAGCACCACCGACCTCTCCACCGGGCAGCGCAAGCGCCTGGCGCTGGTCAATGCCTGGCTCGAAGAACGCCCGGTGCTGGTGTTCGACGAATGGGCCGCCGACCAGGACCCGGCCTTCCGCCGCGTGTTCTACACCGAGCTGCTGCCCGACCTCAAGCGCCTGGGCAAAACCATCATCGTGATCAGCCACGACGACCGCTACTTCGACATCGCCGACCAACTGGTGCGCCTGCGTGCGGGCAAGGTCGTGCACGAGATGGAACCGGCTTGAAATTTATTTTCCGGTTTTTCCGGATAGGAACGTCTCACTAGTGGTAATGAGAATTGACCTCAATAAACACTAAAAGCTGCCCACTTAAAACATAGAAGAGAATGCATCCATGCCAGCAACGTTCGGTCTGAGTCCCTTGAGCAAGGCACTCTCCATGCGCCGCCTCTTGAATACCCCTCTGCTGCCAAGCGCGATTGCCCTGGCACTGGCACTGCCGGTGGCAGGTTATGTGCAGGCGCAGGAAGTCGAATTGAATGTGCCTGCACAGCCGCTGGGGAGCGCGCTTCAGGAGTTCGGTCGCCAGACCAACTTGCAGGTGCTCTACAGCCCTACCGATGTAGAAGGCAAGCGCAGTCACACGATCAAAGGCAAGTTGCAACCTGGCCAGGCCATGACCACCTTGCTGTCCGGGACGGGCATCAGCTATGACCTGCAGGGCAGCTCGTTCACCATCAGCGCGGCGAAAACGTCGGCACTGGAACTGGGTGCAACCCAGGTAACCGCTAACCAGTTGGGGACCATCACCGAAGGCTCCGGCTCCTACACCCCCGGCACCATTGCCACCGCAACCCGCCTGGTGTTAAGCCCACGCGAGACGCCGCAATCGATTTCCGTGGTGACCCGCCAGGCCATGGACGACTTCAGCCTCAAGTCGATCGACGACGTGATGCGCCACACACCGGGCATCACCGTTGCCACCTACGACAGCGAGCGCACCAGCTATTTCTCTCGCGGTTTCGCCATTCAGAACTTCCAGTACGACGGTATTCCGATCCTGCAGGATGCCCAGTACTCGTCGGGCCACACCTTGACCGACACCGTGATCTACGACCGCGTCGAAATTCTCAAGGGCGCCACCGGCCTGCTGACCGGCGCCGGCGGCCCGGGCGGCACCATCAATATGGTGCGTAAAAAGCCCACCTCGGAATTCAAGGGCTATGTGGACCTGGGCGCAGGCTCCTGGGACAACTACCGTTCGGAAATCGACGTCAGCGGCCCGCTGACCGAGACCGGCAACGTGCGTGGCCGTGCTGTTGCGGCGTACCAGGACAAACACACGTTCCTCGATCACTACCAACGCCAGACCAACGTCTACTACGGCATTCTCGAGTTCGACCTGGCACCGGATACGTTGCTGACCATCGGTGGCGACTACCAGGACAGTGACCCGCAGGGCTCCAGCTGGTCCGGTGCGGCCTCGCTCTTTGACTCGGCCGGCAACCACATCAGCACCCCGCGCTCCTTCAACAACGGCGCCAAGTACAGCAAGTGGAAACAGTACACCCGTACCGCCTTCGCCACCCTGGAACACACGTTCGACAACGGCTGGGTCGGCAAGGCGCAGTACAACCACCAGATCAACGGCTACAAAGCCCCGTTGTCGGCCCTGCTGTCACCCAATGCCGAAACGGGCAAGGCATCGCTGCTGACCCGTACCTACAATGGTGAAACCACCAGCGACACGGGTGATCTCTACGCCACTGGGCCGTTCAGCCTGTTCGGGCGTGAGCACGAACTGGTGGTCGGTACGTCGGTCTCGCGCTCGCACTGGCTGGGCAGCGACTACACCAACGCCACCAACTACGACAACAGCCACGACTACTTCAACTGGGACGGCGACGCCCCCAAGCCGGACCGTGGTCCTCGAACCAAAAAGAACGACGAGCTGACCCGCCAGAGCGCCAGCTACATCACCGGGCGCTTCAGCCTCGCGGATGACTTGCACCTGATCCTCGGCACTCGGGTCAACAACTACGAAGTCAGCGGCACCAGCCAGGTCAAGGACACCGGCAAGGTAGTGCCTTATGCCGGCATCACCTATGACCTCAACGACAACTTCTCGGCCTACGCCAGCTTCACCGAAATCTACCTGCCCCAGGACGATTACCGAGACCGCAACGACAAACCGCTGGAACCAGATGAAGGCAAGAACTACGAGATCGGCCTTAAGGGCGAGTTCTTCGACGGTCGCCTGAATTCGAGCCTGGCCTACTTCGAGGTTCACGAGAAAAACCGCGCCGTCGACGACACGGATTACATCCCCAACAGCCACCCAGGGCTGGATTACGCCTCCAGGGGCACCGAAGCCAAGACCAAAGGCTACGAAGCGGAAATTTCCGGCGAGCTGGCGCCAGGCTGGCAGTTGCAGGCGGGCTATACCCATAAGATCATGCGCGACAAACAGGGTGAGAAGCTCTCCACCTGGGAGCCGGAAGATCAGGTCAATATCTACACCAGCTACAAGCTGACCGGCCCACTCGACAAGCTGACCCTGGGCACCGGCGTGCGCTGGCAGGGCACTGGCTGGAAACTGCTGAACAACTATGCCAAAGGCACCGAGGAAAACTTCTCCCAGGACCCACTGTGGATCGTCGACGCGATGGCCCGTTACCAGGTGACCGAGAACGTATCGGCGACCCTCAACGTCAACAACATCTTCGACAAGAAGTATTACACCAACATCGGCTTCTACAACTCGGCTTACTACGGCGACCCGCGTAACGTCATGCTCAGCACCCGCTGGAACTTCTGATCCGGCCCAAGCCCCTGGTCATCGCTGATGACCAGGGGCTTTTTGTTGCCCGCTGAATCGTGGCGTTTGGCGAATAACACCGATAAAAAAACGCCCCTGGCCATCGGTCCAGGGGCGTTTCTTTTACACCGGGGGTTACTTCATCGCATCAGCAAAGCTCTGCACGAACGCGGCGTTATCGATGATTCGATCATGGGTAGAGTCGATCAGTACTGACTGCTCAATACATGGACGGCCCATAACCTGCGCCATGCTTGCCTCAATTAACTGACGATGCTGCCCTGCCCGGCTCGCAGCGGCCCACCAGCAATTGATCGGTGCCTGGATCGGCTTGAAGTCGGCGTCCTTGAGACTCTGGCCAAGAGCACGGTCGAGTTCCCAGGAGATCTGCGCTTCGTCGCCCTCAAGCAAGCTGGCCTTGACCTCCACATAGGTCTCACCAAGCGCGCCTTCGGCCCACGTGCTGAACGCCTGCCATTGCTGCACCTCGTCTTCAGAGAGCGCCTGGCTTTGCAACCACGCCGCCTGAATCAACGCGCTCGACTGCGCAAACATCACCTGCAATAACTCAACACGCCGCTGATTAACCGGCACTTCACTGTCATCGGTCATCACCGCCGTGTCCCAATAGGCCTTGAGCCAGTGCGGCGGCGATGCATCGATCCAACCGACAACCTCGACCACACGCCCCGCCTGTTCCAACGCATACGCGACCTCCATGGCCAGGTTGCCACCCAGGGACCAACCGGCCAGGCGATAAGGGCCTTCGGGTACGGCATCGAGCAGTTGCGCGGTGTAGTCATCGACCATCGATTGCCAGTTGGGCACGTCACTGCCCTCCTCGACCAACGCCCGACTGATCACCCCCAGCACCGGCCGTTGTTCACGCAGTGCCAGGCCGATGGCCTTGTAGCAATGCACCGAACCAAAGCTTGGGTGGAACAGGAACAGTGGCGTGCCTTGGGTCTGGCTGTTGAGTTTGACAATCAGCGAGTGGCGGGTTTCGCCACCCAGGCAGGCCACCTGCCCCGCAATGGTCGGGTTAAGCATCAGTTGGCTGACCGACAGCGCTGTGCCGGTCGCCTTGCGGATGCGCTCCTTGAGCCTCAACACCAACAGCGAATGGCCACCCAGCTCAAAGAAATTGTCATTTAACCCGACGCGTTCAACCTCCAGGACCTGGGCCCAAATCGTCGCGAGGCGCTGCTCCAGCTGCGTCTGCGGCGCCTGATAGACGCGTTCTTGCGCGTGCGCATCAGGCTTGGGCAACGCCTTGCGGTCCAGCTTGCCATTCGGGCTCAGGGGCATTTGCGCCAGCAGCACCCATTGCGCCGGCACCATATAGTCCGGCAAGTGCGCCAACAGGTGTGCGCCCAGGGATTCACGCCAGGTTTCGCTCGGCGCCAGCAACACCAGATAGCCCACCAGGTGCTTGCCATCAACCACCTGGACCGAGGCTTCCTGCACCTGTGGATGTTCAAGAACACGCGCTTCAATCTCACCCAATTCAATGCGCAGGCCACGCAATTTGACCTGATGATCCAGGCGCCCAAGGTATTCGATAACCCCGTCGGCACGCTGACGCATGCGGTCGCCGGTACGATACAGGCGCGCTCCGGGCTCGAACGGTGAAGCAACAAACCGTTCGGCGGTGAGCCCAGGGCGTCGATGATAACCGCGTGCCAAGCCGATACCGCCCAGGTACAACTCACCTGCCACACCCACAGCGGTCGCTTGCAGTTGTGCGTCCAGCACATAGGTGCACAGGTTGGCGATCGGCTGGCCAATGGGCACCGTGTCACGCCCTTCGTCGATGCAGGTCCAGTGGGTCACGTCGATGGCGGCTTCGGTCGGGCCATACAGGTTGTACAACGCGGCTTGCGGCAACTTGCGCAATACCTGCTGTTGCGCATCCACCGGCAGCGCTTCGCCGCTGCACACAATGCGTTGCAAGGAGTGGCAGGAAGCAACGGCCGGGTCTTGCAGGAAAGCCTGCAGCATCGACGGCACAAAGTGCAGCGTAGTGACCTGTTCGGCGTTGATCAACGCTACCAGCCTGGCCGGGTCGCGGTGATCACCCGGCGCAGCCACCACCAGGCGTGCGCCTGTCATCAGCGGCCAGAAGAACTCCCACACCGACACGTCGAAGCTGAACGGGGTCTTTTGCAGCACCGTGTCACGGGCGTTCAACCCGTAGGCTTCCTGCATCCAGCACAGGCGGTTGGTCAGCGCACAATGGCGGTTGCCCGCACCTTTGGGCTGGCCGGTGGAGCCGGAGGTGTAGATCACATAGGCGAGGTTTTCGCCGCTCAGCACGCTAATGGGATTGGCTTCGCTGTAACTGTCGACATCGGCCTCGCCCAACACCAGCGTGTCCACTCCGTGTGGAATCGGCAATCGACTCAGCAGATGGGCCTGGGTCAGCAACATACTCACGCCGCTGTCTTCCAGCATGTAGGCCAGTCGCTCGCGTGGGTATTCCGGATCGAGCGGCACATAAGCGCCACCGGCCTTGAGTACCGCCAACAGGCCGACGACCATGTCTATCGAACGCTCCACGGCCAGCCCCACCAACACGTCGGGGCCGACACCGGCGTCCATCAGGCGATGGGCCAGGCGGTTGGCCCGCCGATTAAGTTGGGTGTACGTCAAGCGCTGCCCGGTAAACACCAGCGCCTCGGCATCCGGCGTGAGTTCGACCTGCGCTTCAATCAACTGATGCACAGGCTGCTGCGTGTAGTCGCGAGCAGTGGCGTTCCAGTCTTGCAGCGCGCTACGTTGCTCGGTGCCGTCCAACAGCGGCAACTGGCTGACGCGCTGTTGCGGGTCGTCGAGCATGCCTTGCAACAGATTTTGCCAGTGCCCCAGCATGCGCGTGAGCATGGCCGGTTCGAACAGGTCGGTCGCATAGGTCAGGGTGGCCCAGATACCCTGCGCGGTGGCCTGGGTGTCCAGGCTCAGGTCGAACTGCGCGGTCTGGCTACCCCAATCCAGGCCCTCTACCCGCAAATCGGGCAACTGACGGCCGCGGGTAGCCAACCCCGCCTCGCTCTGATGGTTGAACAACACCTGGAACAACGGGTTATGGCTAAGGCTGCGCTCCGGTTGCAAGGCTTCGACCAGTTGCTCGAAGGGCAGGTCCTGATGGCTCTGCGCATCCAGGCTGCGGTGTTTGGCCTGCTGCAGCAGTTGGGTGACGGTGATCTGCTCGTCCAGGTCGGCCTTGAGCACCTGAGTGTTGACAAAGAAGCCAACCAACCGCTCGACCTCAACCCGGTTGCGGTTGGCAATCGGCACCCCGACACGGATGTCGTGCTGGCCACTGTAGCGGTACAACAAGCCCTGAAAAGACGCCAGCAACAGCATGAACAGCGTCACGCCCTCGCGCTGCGCCAATGCGTTGAGCCCCTCGGCCAGTTGCGTCGGCAACTCAAGCTCCAGGCTGGCACCGCGATAGCTTTGCTGCGCCGGGCGCGCGTGCGCGGTCGGAAGTTCCAACACCGGTTGCTCACCGCCCAGCAGTTCGCACCAGTAAGCCAACTGACGCTCGCGCTCACCTGCCGCCATCCACTCGCGTTGCCAGTGTGCGTAATCGGCATACTGCAACGCCGGCGCCGGCAACTGCGCGACCTCGCCCTGGCTGTAGGCGCTATACAACTGCACCAGTTCGTCGACCATCACCTGCATCGACCAGCCATCGGAAACGATATGGTGCTGCACCAGCACCAGCACGTGCTCATCTTCGGCCAGGCGCAACAAGGTGACGCGCAGCAGCGGCCCTTGCTGCAGGTCGAAAGGCTTGGCAATTTCGGCTTCTACCTGCTGCTGCAGTGTCTGCTCAGTGGCATCGCCTCGCATGATTGACAACGGTTCGGCAGGCAAAACCACCTGCACCGTGCGCTCATCCTGCTGATTGATGCGAGTGCGCAAGCTTTCATGTCGCGCCACCAAGCGATCAAAGCTGCACTGCAAGGCATGCAGATCAAGGCGGCCGCTCAGACGCAGAATGCTCGGGATGTGGTAAGCGGCGCTTTGCGGGTCCAGCTGCCAAAGAAACCACTGTCGCTCCTGGGCAAAGGACAGCACTAACGGCTGATCCCGTCCTATCGCCCGCATTGGCGGCGCCAAGTCCTCTTCAGCGGCGTGCAGTGCCAGCACAAAACCCTGCAGTTGCGGCTGCTCAAACAAGGTGCGCAGTGGCACGTCACGCTCAAGTAACTGGCGCACACGGGAAATCACCTGCATGGCCAGCAACGAGTGCCCGCCCAACTCGAAGAAGTGGTCCGTCAGGCCAATGCGCACAGCGCCCAGCACTTGGGCCCAAATCGCCGCGACCTGCTGTTGCAATGGCGTAACCGGCTCAACCCACACACCTTGCGACTGCGCCGCGTCCGGCTGGGGCAAGCCCTTACGGTCGAGCTTGCCGTTGGGCGTCAACGGCATCTGGTCCAGGAACATGAAGTGCGCAGGCACCATATAGTCAGGCAGACGGGTTTTCAGGGCACGACGCAAGGCTTCGCGGAATGCGACCGGGTCGGCCACGGGTTCAGCGGGCACGACGTACGCCACCAACTGCTTGCCGCTCGGACTTTCCTGGGCCACGACGACCGTTTCACCAACCGCATCCTGCTCACGCAGGCGCGCCTCGATTTCACCCAACTCAATACGGAAACCACGAATTTTCACCTGATGGTCGACACGCCCTAGGTAATCCACCACGCCGTCCGCACGGCCACGGGTCAGGTCGCCGCTGCGGTAAACGCGGCTGCCGGGCTTGCCGAACGGGTCCGGCACAAAACGTTCGGCGGTAAGCGCCGGGCGCTCCAGATAACCACGCGCCACGCCTTCGCCGCCCAGGTACAGCTCACCAGCCACGCCGATGGGTTGCAGGTTGAGTTGTGAGTCCAGCACGTAGCCGCTGCGGTTGCCCAACAGTGTGCCGATCGGCGCATAGACCGCGCCGCACGGATCGCCGCGACGGGCTTTCCACAGCAGCGGCGTGACCACGGTTTCGGTCGGGCCGTAGCCGTTGAACAAGTAGGTCGGTTTCAGTGCGCGCCACGCCAGGTCGTAACTGGCCTGCGCCACCGCATCGCCGCCGAAGCAGTACACGCGCACATTGGGCGGGTTGCCATCGCGCTCGGCATGCTCGGCCAACTGTTGCAGGTACACCGGCGGGAACACGGCCATGGTCACGTGGTGACGGTGCATTTGCGCGTAGGTGTATTCCGGCAGCCACAGGCTGTCGTCGCGGATCAGCACGCTGGCGCCGTTGATCAGCGGGTGCATCCAGCCTTCGTGAGACCCGTCAAAGGCAAAGGACATAAAGTGCAATTCGCAATCGGCCGGGCTGGTTTCGTAACGCTCGCCGGTGGCGATGATGTGCGCCACCAGTGGCCCGTGGGAAACGGCCACGCCCTTGGGCATGCCGGTGGAGCCGGAGGTGTAGATCACGTAGGCGAGGTTGTCGCCATCCAGATTTACCTGCGGCGCGGTATCGCTGTAGCCGGTCCAGTCTTCGGTGCGGTCAATGGCCAGGGTTTCGAGCCCTTCCGCTACCGGCAATTGCGCCAAGGCACTGCTGTGGCTCAGCAGCAATTTCGCGCGGCTGTCTTGCATCATGTACAGCAAACGATCACGCGGGTATTCGATGTCCAGCGGCACATACACGCCACCGGCTTTCATCACCGCGAGGAACGCCACCATGATTTGCGCGCTGCGCGGCATGGCAATCGCCACCCGCACTTCCGGGCCGACGCCACGTGCGATCAGCGCATGGGCCAGGCGGTTGGCCTGGCGGTCCAGCTCGCCATAAGTCAGGGTTTGCGTATCGAATTTGACCGCCACCGCATCCGGGTTTTCCCGCACGCGATCAGCAAACAGCTCATGCACCAGACGCTCGGCCGAGAAGCCGGCGTCGGTCTGGTTCCACAGTTGCAGGATGTGCTGCTGCTCGTCGCTGTCCAACAAGTGCAACTGGCCGATATTCTGTTGTTGATCGGCCACCATCGCCTGCAACAGGTTCTGCCAATGGCGGACCATCCGCTCAATGGTGACGGCTTCAAACAGGTCGGTGGCATAGCCCAGCGAGGCCCACAGCCCTTCTGTACTTTCATGCACATCCATGTCGAGATCAAAATGCGCGGTACGGCGTTCCCACTCCAGGCCTTCGATGCGCAAATCCGTCAGTGCTTGCGCCCCCAGGTGACCCTCACTCTGATAGTTGAACATGACCTGGAACAGCGGGTTCAGGCTCAGGCTACGCTCGGGTTGCAGGGCTTCGACCAATTGCTCGAACGGCAGGTCCTGATGGGCCTGGGCCTCCAGCGCACGCTGCTTGACCTGGACCAGCAACTCGGCAACCGTCATGTGCCCGTCGATATCGGCCTTGAGTACCTGAGTGTTGACGAAAAAGCCGATCAGACGCTCGGTTTCCACACGGTTGCGATTGGCGATCGGCACGCCTACGCGAATGTCTTGCTGGCCGCTGTAGCGGTGCAGCAACGTCTGGAACGAGGCCAGCAGTAACATGAACATCGTCACGCCCTGCGCCTGGGCCAGGGTTTTAAGACCTCGCGCCAGCTCGGCAGGTAACGGCACATCCAGGCGCGCGCCACGATGGCTTTGCTGCGCTGGGCGTTGATGGTCGAACGGCAACTCCAGCACCGGCTGCTCGCCACCGAGCAAGTCACGCCAGTAATCCAGCTGGCGGGACTTTTCACCCGCCTCCATCCACGTACGCTGCCACACGGCAAAGTCGGCGTACTGGATCGGCATCACCGGCAACTGCACAGCCTGGCCCTGGCTGAACGCGGCATAGAGCTGCACCAGTTCGTCGATCATGACTTGCATCGACCAACCGTCAGAAACGATGTGATGCTGTACCAGCACCAACACATGATCGTCCTGCGCCACACGCATTAAGGTCACGCGCAGCAACGGCCCGCGTTGCAGATTGAACGGGCGGGCGATTTCGGCTTCGACTTGCGCTTGCAGATCAGCTTCTTGCACGTCAACGCACTGGACAGGCAACACCACCTGCGCACGGATAACTTGCCGCGCCCCCTCCGCGTGCTGTTCGACGCAGGTGCGCAGGCTTTCATGGCGAGCGACCAACTCATCGAAACTGCGCTGCAACGCCGCCGTGTCCAGCCGCCCCCTGAGGCGCAAGGCACTGGGAATATGGTAGGCGGCGCTGTCCGGGGCCAGTTGCCAAAGGAACCACTGGCGCTCCTGGGCATAGGACAGTGGCAACGGCTGGTCACGACCGACCGCCACCAGTGCCGGAGCCTCCTCACCCAGGCCACCTTCCAGCGCGTGCAAAGCGCCAGCAAATCCTTCCAGGCGTGGCTGCTCGAACACCAGCTTGAGCGGTACTTCGCGCCCCAGCGTATGACGCAAGCGTGATACCACCTGCATGGCCAACAGCGAATGCCCGCCCATCTCAAAGAAGTGGTCGGTCAACCCTACCCGCTCGGCACCCAGGATTTGCGCCCATACGGCAGCGACCTGCTGCTCCAGCTCAGTCACCGGTGCCACCCATGCCTGCTGCGATTGGTTGGCGTCGGGTTTGGGCAGCGCGTGACGATCCAGCTTGCCGTTGGGGTTCAGCGGCATGCGGTCAAGGAAGATGATGTGGGTCGGCACCATATAATCCGGCAGTTGTTCGCGCAGCGTCAGCTTGAGGGTTGCGGCGTCTTGCTGCTCGGCAACCAGATAGGCGACCAATTGATTGTCGACGGCCAGCACCAGTGTTTCGCGCACGCAGGGCTGAGCCAACAACAGCGCCTCGATTTCACCCAGCTCGATACGAAAACCGCGGATCTTGACTTGATGATCGACCCGCCCGACATACTCGATGACGCCATCGGCGCGATAGCGTGCCAGGTCACCGGTGCGATACAGGCGCTCGCCGATTTCGCCGAACGGGTCCGGCACAAAGCGCTCAGCCGTGAGCAGCGCGCGGTTCAAATAGGCGCGCGCCAAACCGCAGCGGCTGCCGATGTACAACTCGCCCACCGCCCCCAACGGCGTCAGGTTCAAGTCACGGTCCAGCACGTAAAGGGCGCGCCCTGGCAAGGAACGGCCAATCGGGCTGGCGGTGGCACCGACGATTTCAGCAGCCGCTGAGCAGTCCAGCACACTCGACACCACGGTCGCTTCTGTGGGGCCATAGGTATTGAGCAAGCGTACATGGCCAAGACCGGCTTTCACCCACTGCGCCGGGCCGTCCAGTGGCATGGCTTCGCCACCGATGTGCACCTGGCGAAGCGCGCCATAGGATCGAGGCCCCGCCGCCAGGCAATCGAGCAGGAACAGGTTCCAGTAAGCGGTGGGCAAGTCGGCCAGGGTGATGCCTTGGGCGATGATTTCGTCGTACAGCCGAGCGCTGTCCCACAGCTGCGGCCCACGCAGGACCACCGTCGCGCCGTGGGTCAGCGCCGGGTAGAGCTGCTCGACGAAACCGTCGAAATTCAAGGTAGCGAATTGCAGTACGCGGTCATCCTGGGTCAGGCGCGAGTAATCGGCGGCCATCCGGGAAAACTCAGTCAGCGCCGCATGATTGATCGCCACACCTTTGGGCTTGCCGGTGGAACCGGAGGTGTAGATCACGTAAGCCAGGTTGTGTTTGTCGACCTTGACCAGCGGGTTGCTCTCGCCGTAGTGGGCCAGCCCCGAATCCGCCACATCCAACGTCGCCATGCCTTCGGGCAGCGGCATCGGCACATGGGATTGCGTCAGCACCAAACGCACACCGCTGTCCTCAAGCATGTGCAGCAAGCGTTCACGCGGGTATTGCGGATCCAGCGGCACATAGGCGCCGCCCGCCTTAAGCACGGCCAACAAGCCAACCACCATCTCGAACGAGCGCTCGACTGCCACACCCACCCGCACTTCCGGGCCGACACCGCGCTCAATCAGCGCATGTGCCAGGCGATTGGCCTGGCGATTCAACTCGGCATAGCTGATGGTGTGTTCGTCCAGGCACAGCGCAACTGCCTCCGGGCGCTGCTGCACCTGGACCTCGAACAACCCGTGAACGCCTGCCGCCGCCTCGAACACGGGGCCACCCTGGTTCCAGGCGTACAGCAAATCACGCTGTTCTGCATCGATCAGCATGGCCAACTGCGCCACACGGGTGTCCGCACGCCCGACAATAGCGCGCAGCAAACGCTGCCAATGCTCGGCCATGCGCTGCACAGTGGGCGCCTCAAACAGGTCCGTGGCGTAGGTCAGCGAAGCCCGGATACCTTGCGGAGATTCTTGAGTATCCAGGCTAAGGTCAAACTGTGCGCTCTGGCTGCCCCACTCCAGCGCCTCAAGTGCCAGGCCCGGCAATTGCAGCTCGCCCCGCGACTTATGGGCTTCGGTCTGGTGGTTGAACATCACCTGAAACAACGGGTTATGGCTCAGGCTGCGCTCCGGTTGCAGCGCCTCGACAAGCTGCTCGAATGGCAGATCCTGATGGCTCTGGGCTTCGAGTGCGCGCTGCTTGACCTGGGCCAGCAACTGACTAAAGGGCATCTGCCCGTCGATATCAGCCTTGAACACCTGGGTATTGACGAAGAAGCCGATAAGGCGCTCGGTTTCTGCGCGATTACGGTTGGCGATCGGCACACCGACGCGGATATCCGACTGCCCGCTGTAGCGATACAACAGCGTCTGGAAGGACGCCAGCAACAGCATGAACAACGTCACACCTTCGCGTTGAGCCAGCGCCTTGAGACGGCTGACCAATACCGCGTCCAGGTCCATGTCCAGGCGCGCGCCGCGATAGCTTTGCACCGGCGGGCGCGGATGATCCAAGGGCAACTCCAACACCGGTTGCTCACCGCCCAACCGCTCAACCCAATAACCCAACTGGCGCTCTTTTTCGCCGGCTTCCATCCAACTGCGCTGCCACAAGGCGTAGTCGGGGTATTGAACCGGCAACTCAGGCAAACGCACATCCTGGCCCTGGCTGTAGCCCACGTACAACTGCACCAGCTCATCGACCATGACCTGCATCGACCAGCCGTCGGAGACAATGTGGTGCAACACCAGCACCAGCACATGCTCATCCGGTGCCAGCTGCAGTAACTTCACGCGCAACAGCGGGCCTTGTTGCAGATCGAAGGGTTCGGCGACTTCGGCTTGCACTTGAGCTTCGAGTTGCGTGCGCTCACCGACACCCTCAGCGATCTCAAGGTGCAGTTCAGGCTTCACCACCTGTAATACCTGATCGACGTCTTGATGCAGGCAGGTGCGCAAACTTTCGTGACGGGCAATCAAGGCGTCAAAGCTGCGCTGCAAGGCCGACCGATCAAGTCGGCCTTTCAACCGCAACGCACGTGGCAAATGGTAGGCAGGGCTCTGCGGCTCCAACTGCCACAAAAACCACTGCCGCTCCTGGGCATAAGAGAGTCGCAGCGGCTCGCCTTCCTGACGCTTGAAAACCGGGGCAATCTCAAACAGGTTGATGCCTTGCTGCTTGAGCATTACCGCCAACGCTTTCTTTTGTTGCGCAGAAAGTGAACCTACCGACTCGATTAATGCTTGCACGCCACGCCCCTCAGGAAATCAATTTATCCAAATCTTCTGCTGATAGACGTTTGAGGGCCTCCAAGGATTTAGCCAATGCGTCCTGCACCGGTGAATTATTTGTTTGCCGGGTGGCGACATAGGCACTGAAATCCGCCAGGGTCGGGGTGGTGAAGATCGATTTGACGTCGAATTCGGCGTGCAACTGCTCGCGCAGGCGCACCACCACTTGGGTGGCCAACAGGGAATGCCCGCCCAATTCGAAGAAGTTGTCGTTCAAGCCCACCCGTTGCACGTCGAGCACTTCGGCCCAGATCGCGGCGATCTGTTGTTCCAGGTCGCTGCGCGGCGCCGCGTATTCGCGCGCCTGCAGGTTGGCGTCCACCTTCGGCAGCGCCTTGCGGTCGAGCTTGCCGTTGGGGCTCAGGGGCATCTGTTCCAGCAGCATCCATAGCGCGGGCACCATGTAGTCCGGCAGGTGTTGGGCCAAGTGCGCGCTCAACACGTCGCGCCAGTCGTCGGCGGCGTTTTGCAACACCAGGTAGCCCACCAGGTATTTGCCGTCGACGGCCAACACCGCGGCTTCACGCACCCACTCGTGTTCGAGCAGGCGCGCTTCGATTTCACCCAACTCGATACGCAAGCCACGCAACTTGACTTGATGGTCGATACGCCCGGCGTACTCGATCACGCCGTCGTCGCGATAACGCGCCAGGTCGCCGGTGCGATACAGGCGCTCACCGTTGACAAAGGGGTTGGCAATAAAGCGCTCGGCGGTCAATGCCGGGCGGCGATGGTAACCCCGGGCCAGGCCGACACCGCCCAGGTACAGCTCGCCCAACACGCCCACCGGCGCCGGCTCAAAGTTGCCGTCGAGGATGTAGCAGCCCAGGTTGGCAATCGGGCGACCAATCGGCACCGCATCGCGACCTTCATTGATGCAGGTCCAGTGGGTCACGTCGATGGCGGCCTCGGTCGGACCGTAAAGGTTATACAACCCGGCTTGCGGTAGTTTGGCGAAGACCTGCTGTTGCGCATCCACCGGCAACGCCTCGCCGCTGCACACAATGCGGTGCAAGGTGTGGCAGGTCGCGACGGTCGGGTCTTGCAGGAATGCCTGCAACATCGAGGGTACAAAGTGCAGCGTGGTGACCTGTTCGGCATTGATCAGGCTGACCAACCTGGCCGGATCACGGTGATCGCCGGGCGCAGCAACGACCAGGCGTGCGCCGGTCATCAGTGGCCAGAAGAACTCCCACACCGACACATCAAAGCTGAACGGGGTCTTTTGCAGCACGCTGTCGCTGACATCCAGGCCGTAGGCTTCCTGCATCCATTGCAAGCGGTTGGTCAGGGCCGCATGACGATTGCCGGCGCCTTTGGGCTGGCCGGTGGAACCGGAGGTGTAGATCACGTAGGCGAGGTTTTCGCCGTCCAGGGCAATACCCGGATTATCTTCGCTAAAGTCTTCGAATCCAGTCTCGCCAAGTACCAGCGTTTCCAGGCCGTGTGGAATCGGCAACTGACCGAGTAGATGCGCCTGAGTGAGCAGCAGCTTCACGCCACTGTCTTCAAGCATGTAGGCCAGGCGCTCACGCGGATACTCCGGGTCCAGCGGCACGTATGCGCCACCAGCCTTGAGCACCGCCAGCAGGCCGATCACCATCTCGATGGAACGCTCCACCGCCAGCCCCACCAGTGTGTCCGGCCCTACGCCCGCCTCGGTCAGACGATGGGCCAGGCGATTGGCGCGGCGGTTCAGCTCAGCGTAATTCAAGCGTTGCTCGCCAAACACCAGTGCCGGTGCCTCTGGCGTGAGCGCAACCTGCGCTTCAATCAGTTGATGCACCGTTTGCTGCAACGGATAATCGCGGGATGTGGCGTTCCAGTCCTCAATCACCTGTTGGCGCTCAGTGGCGTCGAGCATCGCCAGCTCACCCAGGCGTTGCTGCCCGCCCTCAAGCATCGCTTGCAGCAGGTTGACCAGATGCCGGCCGTAGCCTTGCACCCGGTCTTCATGGAAATGCGCGCGGGCAAAGCTGAACTGCACCGACAGCGTTTCGCCCAGATCCACCAGCACCGTCAGCGGGAAGTTGGTTTGTTCATGGGCATGGGGCTCGCCAAACCGAATGCCGCTGCCGCCGCTTTGCGCCAGGGCTTTGGACACCGGGTAGTTTTCGAACACCAGGATATTGTCGAACAAGGCTTCACCGCCCTGCCCGGCCCAGCGCTGAATGTCATACAGGCCAGTGTGTTCATGCTCACGCAAGGCCAGGTTTTGCGCCTGCACGGCTTGCAACCAGTCGGCTACTGACACCTGCCCCTCGACCGCGCAGATCACCGGCAAGGTGTTGATGAACAGACCGATCTGCTGCTCAACGCCCGCAAGCTCCGCCGGGCGCCCGGCCACGGTAGCACCGAAGGCCACTACCGCCTGGCCGCTGTGACGCTGTAACAGAATCAGCCACGCCGCCTGGATCAAAGTATTGAGCGTGACTTTGTGGCTTCGGGCGAACGACTCAAGTTGAGTCGTGAGTGTGCGATCAAGCGCCAGTTGATACTCGCCATGCCCTTGCACCGCCATCGGTTGGCTGCTGCCCAGCCGTGTCGGGGTTTGCAATGCACTCAATTGCTCACGCCAGAAGGCTTCAGTCGCAGCGGCATCACGCTGTTGCAGCCAACCGATGTAATCGCGATAGCGCCCGGCCGCTTCCGGCACTGCCACAGCGGCATAGCGTTGCAGCACTTCGCCGAACAGTCGCGAATTGCTCCAGCCGTCCATCAGGATGTGATGGCTGGTGTAGATCAACTCGTAGCACTGCTCATCGGTGCGCACCAGTACCAGCCGCACCAGTGGCGCCTTGGCCAGGTCAAAACCCTGGCGGCGCTGGGCCTGTTGCAGGTTGCGCAGTTCCAGTTCGCGCTCCGGCATGGCGCGCCAATCCAGAACTTGAATCGGCAGCCGCGCTTCGCGGTATACCACCTGGCATGGCCATTCCAGCTGGCCTTCCCAGAAGAACCCGCTGCGCAGCACGTCATGGGCCTGCACCGTGGCATCCCAGGCGTGCTGGAAGCGCGCCACGTCCAGGCCTTGCGCCGTCACGCGAATCTGGTTGATGTAGTCGCCCGCCGTCTGCTCATAGAGGGTGTGAAAGAGCATGCCCTGCTGCATGGGCGACAAGGTGTAGATGTCTTCTACGGCATCGAACGCCAGCGGCAACGACTCCAGCTGCGATTGGTTCAAGCGCGATAACGGGAAATCCGAGGCGGTCACACCGCCATTGCCGGGCGTGCAGCAATGTTCTATCAGCGCGTTGAGTTCGCGGGTGTAAGCCGCGCTCAGCGTTTCGATCACCGCGGGGTCGAACATCAGCGGGCTGAACGTCCAGCCCAGTTGCAGTTCGCCGCCATAGACTTGGCCGTTGAGCGTCAGCCAGTTACCCAGCGGCGCATCCGGGCTTTGTTCGGCACCGGCACTTTCTGCGGCGGGCGCGAACAGGGTGTCCGGTTGGTCGAAACTGCCGTCAACCTGGCCCAGGTAGTTGAAGGTGATGCGCGGCGCTGGCAAAGCACTGAACGCCTCACGTGTGGCGTCATCGCCCAGGTAACGCAAAGCGCCAAAACCCAAGCCTTTATGCGGCACGCTGCGCAATTGCTCCTTGATCTGTTTGATCGAAACCGCCAGGGACACGTCGGGGGTCAGGCGCACCGGAAACAGGCTGGTGAACCAGCCCAGGGTGCGCGTCAGGTCGATGTCGTCAAACAGGTCTTCACGGCCATGGCCCTCCAGCTGGATCAGGCTCGAGGCGTGGCCCGTCCACTGGCAGATCACCCGCGCCAGGGCCGTGAGCAGCAGGTCGTTGATCTGAGTGCGGTAGGCCGTCGGCGCCTGTTGCAGCAATTGCCGGGTGCGTTCGGCATCCAGTTGGCTGACCACAGTCTCGGCCAGTCGCCCGGGACGCGCGCCTTGCGGGTCACGGCACGGCAAGTCGGTGGCCGCACCTTGCAGCTGTTGCAGCCAAAAGGCTTGCTCGGACGCCATCGCAGCGCTACGGGCGTGGGCTTGCAAGCGCCCGGCCCAGGCTTTGAATGAAGAGGTCTTGGCCGGCAATTTTTGGTCGCGATACAGCGCTTGCAGGTCTTCAAGGAACACCCGCCAGGACACGCCGTCCACCACCAAGTGGTGCATCACCAGCAACAGGCGCTGGGAACCGTCTGCCAGCTCGACCAGTACCGCACGCAGCAATGGCCCCTGTTGCAGGTCGAGGCTGCGCTGGGCTTTTTCGCAGAGCGCGGTCAACTCGCTGGCATCTGCCACCTTGGCTTGCCACAGTACCTGTGTGCCAGCCGCAGCATGCTCGGCTTGCCAACCCTCAAGGTGCTGGCTGAAGCGCAAACGCAGCACATCGTGGTGAGCAATCAGGCCCTGCAACGCGGCTTCCAGATGATCGCCCTGAAGCGCTTGGCGTGGCGTCAGCAAGAAGGACTGGTTCCAGTGATGCGGGTCCGGCAGCTGCATCTCGAAGAACAACTGCTGGAACGGCAGCAACGGCGTCTCACCCTGCACCGAACCTTGGTCGATCACCCGCGCGGTTTGCAACTGCGCCACCCGCGCGAGGCTGCGCACGGTTTGATGCTGGAACAACGCCTTGGCGGTGAAATGAATACCGGCGGCACGTGCGCGACTGACCGCCTGAATCGAGATGATCGAGTCACCGCCGCGCTCAAAGAAATTGTCATTCAACCCCACCTGCTCGATGCCCAGCACGTCGGCCCAGATGGCGGCGATCTGCTGCTCCAGCGCGCTTTGCGGGGCTTCATATTGCTGCGTGGCTTCGGGCTTTGGCAGCGCCTTGCGGTCAAGCTTGCCGTTGGGGCTCAGCGGCATCTGCTCCAGCAGCATCCATTGTGCGGGCACCATGTAATCCGGCAGTGTTTCGGCAAGATGAGCGCCGAGCACATCGCGCCAATCATCCGCTGCGTTTTGCAGCACCAGGTAGCCCACCAGGTATTGACTGTCCGGTGCCAACACGGCCGCTTCGCGGACGTAATCGTGTTCCAGCAAACGCGCTTCGATTTCGCCCAATTCGATACGCAGGCCACGCAACTTGACCTGATGATCGGCACGCCCGGCATATTCAATCACGCCGTCTGCGCGATACCGCGCCAGGTCGCCGCTGCGGTACAGACGCTCACCGCTGACAAAGGGATGGGCGATAAAACGCTCGGCGGTCAATGCCGGACGTCGGTGATAACCACGGGCCAGGCCGACACCGCCCAGGTAAAGCTCGCCCAGCACGCCAATCGGTACCGGTTCGAAATGGCTGTCGAGGATGTAGCAGCCCAGATTGGCAATCGGGCGACCAATCGGCACGGCGTCACGCCCTTCATCGACACAGGTCCAGTGGGTCACGTCGATGGCGGCTTCGGTTGGACCGTAGAGGTTATAGAGCCCGGCTTGCGGCAGTTTGGCCATGACTTGCTGTTGCGCATCTACCGGCAGCGCCTCGCCGCTGCACACGATGCGCTGCACGCTGTGGCAGGTCGAAACCGCCGGGTCTTGCAGGAACGCCTGCAACATCGAGGGCACAAAGTGCAGCGTGGTGATCTGTTCGGCGGTGATCAGGCTGACCAGCCGGGCCGGATCACGGTGATCGCCCGGTGCTGCAACGACCAGGCGCGCGCCGGTTATCAGTGGCCAGAAGAACTCCCACACCGACACGTCGAAGCTGAACGGGGTCTTTTGCAGCACGCTGTCGCTGGCGCCCAGGCCATAGGCCTCCTGCATCCATTGCAGGCGATTGAGCAGCGCTGAATGGCGGTTGCCGGCGCCTTTGGGTTGGCCGGTGGAGCCGGAGGTGTAGATCACGTAGGCGAGGTTTTCGCCGTCCAGCGCGATATCCGGGTTTGCGGCGCTGTAGCCGTCGCCAACGGACTCGCCCAGCACCAGGGTTTCCAATCCCTGCGGGATCGGCAGGTGTTCGAGCAGATGCGCTTGAGTCAGCAGCAGCTTCACGCCGCTGTCTTCAAGCATGTAGGCCAGGCGTTCACGCGGGTATTCCGGGTCCAGCGGCACATAGGCGCCACCGGCCTTGAGCACCGCCAGCAGCCCCACCACCATCTCGATGGAGCGCTCCACCGCCAGCCCCACCAGCGCATCCGGGCCAACGCCGGCCTCGATCAAACGATGGGCCAGGCGATTGGCGCGGCGGTTCAGTTCAGCGTAACTCAGCGAAACGTCACCAAAACGCAATGCCGGTGCATCCGGTTGCGCCAGCACCTGCGCTTCAATCAACTGATGCACCCACTGGCCTTGCGGGTAGGCGCGCTCGGTGGCATTCCACTGGTAGAGGAGTTGTTGGCGCTCCGTGGCGTCCAGCGTCGCCAGGTCCTGCAAGGCCATTGCAGGGTTGGCCACGGCGGCGCGCAACAGGTTCAGCCAATGGCCCAGCATGCGCGAGGCGGTCGCCGTGTTGAACAAGTCGGTGGCATAGGTCAGGGAGGCCCAGAGGCCGTCGCCGGTTTCCTGGGTATCCAGGCTCAGGTCAAACTGGGCGCTTTGGGTTTCCAGTTCGAGGCTGGCCACACGCAGGCCCGGCAGTTGCTGCTCTGCGGATGGGGTCTTGGCCTGGTGATTGAACATCACCTGAAACAGCGGGTTATGGCTAAGGCTGCGTTCGGGTTGCAGCGCTTCGACCAGTTGCTCGAAGGGCAAATCCTGATGGGCCTGGGCTTGCAGCGCGCGGCGCTTGGTGTGTTGCAGCAGTTGGGCGAAGGTCATCTGGCCGTCGAGATCGGCCTTGAGCACCTGCGTGTTGACGAAAAAGCCGATCAGCGATTCGGTCTCGACGCGGTTGCGGTTGGCGATCGGCACGCCGACGCGAATGTCCGACTGCCCGCTGTAGCGATACAGAAATACCTGAAACGACGCCAACAGCAGCATGAATAGCGTCACCCCTTCGCGCTGGGCCAGGGCCTTGAGACCGGCGACCAGGGAGGGTTCCAGGGCCATGTCCTGGCGTGCGCCAAGGAAACTCTGCTGTGCTGGGCGCGGGTGATCGAGCGGCAGCTCCAGCACCGGCTGCGTGCCACTGAGCAGCTCACGCCAGTAATCCAGTTGACGGGCCTTCTCCCCCGCCTCCATCCAGCGGCGTTGCCACAACGCGTAGTCGGCATACTGGATCGGCAGCGGTGCCAACGTGCACGCCTGGCCCTGGCTGTAGGCGGCATAAAGCTGCATCAGCTCTTGCACCATCACGCCCATCGACCAACCGTCAGAGACGATATGGTGCTGAACCAGCACCAGCACATGCTCTTCTTCGCTTAGGCCGAACAAGCTGACCCGCAATAACGGACCTTGCTGCAAATCGAAAGGTCGGGCGATTTCAGCTTCGACGTACGCCTTGAGCCGGGCCTCGTCGACCGAGCTTTCGTCAATCTCGATCACAGCCTGGGCCAACACTTGCTGGGCACGCTGCTCGCCCTCCAGGTGCAAACGGGTGCGCAGGCTTTCATGGCGTGTCACCAGCGTGTCGAAGCTGCGCTGCAGCGCGGCCTTGTCCAGGCGCCCGCTCAGGCGCAAGGCGCCGGGGACGTGATAGGCCGCGCTGTCCGGGTCCAGTTGCCAGAGAAACCACTGGCGCTCCTGGGCATAAGACAGCGGTGCGTGCTGGCCGTCCTCGCGAATCGAGGCGATCGGCAGTTGCGCGAAACTCATGCCACGGCTTTGCAGGCGTTGGTAGAACTGTTGACGCTGTTCCAGAGGCAGGCGAAGAAAGCGCGAAACCAGATCGATATTAGGGTTGGAAAGCATGGTTCAAATCGCCTCTAGTTCGCTCAAAAAGTCACGAAGATCATCAAAGTCTTCCGCGCTGCCGGCGCGGAAGGTGGCAGCGGCCTGGGCATAGGCGCGCAACGTTTCGGTCTGGAACACTTCCACCAGCGGCACTTCCAGCCCCAGTTCGGCCTGCACCCGCGAGGTGATCTGGATTGCCAGCAAGGAGTGGCCGCCCACTTCGAAGAAGTTGTCGTCCAGGCCCACGCGAGGCAAGTGCAGAATCTCGGCCCAGATCGCGGCGATTTGCTGCTCCAGCTCGGTTTGCGGGGCGACGTAGTGCTGCTGCATCAGGCTCGCATCCGGCTCGGGCAGGCCCTTGCGGTCGAGTTTGCCGTTGGGGGTCAATGGCATTTGGTCCAGGAACATGAAGTGCGTCGGCACCATGTAATCCGGTAGCCGGGTTTTCAGGGCCCGGCGCAGGCTGTCGCGGAACGCGGTGTGGTCGAGCTGCACGGTGGCAGGCACTACATAGGCGACCAATTGCTTACCGGCCTGGCCTTCCTGGGCCACGACGACGGTTTCGCCGACGCTGTCCTGCTCGCGCAGGCGTGCTTCGATCTCGCCCAACTCAATACGGAAACCACGAATTTTCACCTGATGGTCGACACGCCCGAGGTAATCCACCACGCCGTCCGCACGGCCACGGGTCAGGTCGCCGCTGCGGTAAACGCGGTTGCCGGGCTTGCCGAACGGGTCCGGCACAAAGCGTTCGGCGGTAAGCGCCGGGCGCTCCAGATAACCACGGGCCACGCCTTCGCCGCCGAGGTACAGCTCACCAGCCACGCCGATGGGTTGCAGGTTGAGTTGTGAGTCCAGCACGTAGCCGCTGCGGTTGCCCAACAGTGTGCCGATCGGCGCATAGACCGCGCCGCACGGATCGCCGCGACGGGCTTTCCACAGCAGCGGCGTGACCACGGTTTCGGTCGGGCCGTAGCCGTTGAACAAGTAGGTCGGTTTCAGTGCGCGCCACGCCAGGTCGTAACTGGCCTGCGCCACCGCATCGCCGCCGAAGCAGTACACGCGCACATTGGGCGGGTTGCCATCGCGCTCGGCATGCTCGGCCAACTGTTGCAGGTACACCGGCGGGAACACGGCCATGGTCACGTGGTGACGGTGCATTTGCGCGTAGGTGTATTCCGGCAGCCACAGGCTGTCGTCGCGGATCAGCACGCTGGCGCCGTTGATCAGCGGGTGCATCCAGCCTTCGTGAGACCCGTCAAAGGCAAAGGACATAAAGTGCAATTCGCAATCGGCCGGGCTGGTTTCGTAACGCTCGCCGGTGGCGATGATGTGCGCCACCAGTGGCCCGTGGGAAACGGCCACGCCCTTGGGCATGCCGGTGGAGCCGGAGGTGTAGATCACGTAGGCGAGGTTGTCGCCATCCAGATTTACCTGCGGCGCGGTATCGCTGTAGCCGGTCCAGTCTTCGGTGCGGTCAATGGCCAGGGTTTCGAGCCCTTCCGCTACCGGCAATTGCGCCAAGGCACTGCTGTGGCTCAGCAGCAATTTCGCGCGGCTGTCTTGCATCATGTACAGCAAACGATCACGCGGGTATTCGATGTCCAGCGGCACATACACGCCACCGGCTTTCATCACCGCGAGGAACGCCACCATGATTTGCGCGCTGCGCGGCATGGCAATCGCCACCCGCACTTCCGGGCCGACGCCACGTGCGATCAGCGCATGGGCCAGGCGGTTGGCCTGGCGGTCCAGCTCGCCATAAGTCAGGGTTTGCGTATCGAATTTGACCGCCACCGCATCCGGGTTTTCCCGGGCGCGATTGGCAAACATTTCATGCACCAGATGCTCGGCCGAGAAGCCGGCGTCGGCCTGGTTCCACAGCTGCAGGATGTGCTGTTGCTCATCCTGGCTGAGCAGGTTCAACTGGCTGATGGGCTGCTGCTGGTCGGCAACCATCGCCTGCAACAGGTTGTGCCAGTGACGGGCCATGCGTTCAATGGTCGAGGCTTCGAACAGGTCGGTCGCATAGCTCAGGGACGCACTCAACTGGTCACGGGACTCCTCGATGTCCAGGGTAAGGTCGAAATGCGCAGCCGTTTCATCCCAGCTCACCGGGCTCATGTCCAACTGCGCCAGGCGCTGTAAATGCTCGCTGGCCTGACTGATGTGATGGTTGAACGCCACTTGGAACAACGGGCTCAAACTCAGGCTGCGCTCAGGTTGCAGGGCCTCGACCAGTTGCTCGAACGGCAGGTCCTGATGGGCCTGGGCTTCCAGCGCGCGCTGCTTGACCTGCTGCAGCAACTGGGCAACGGTGGTTTGCGCGTCGATCTCGGCCTTGAGCACCTGGGTGTTGACGAAGAAGCCGATCAGCCGTTCGGTTTCTACGCGGTTGCGGTTGGCGATTGGCACGCCGACACGGATGTCCCGCTGGCCGCTGTAGCGATGCAACAGCGCGTGGTAGGAGGCCAGCAACAGCATGAACAGCGTCACACC
Organism: Pseudomonas sp. PA-5-4B; assembly: GCF_021606215.1. Lineage (NCBI taxonomy): Bacteria > Pseudomonadati > Pseudomonadota > Gammaproteobacteria > Pseudomonadales > Pseudomonadaceae > Pseudomonas > Pseudomonas sp. PA-5-4B. The sequence continues at coordinate 90,356 of NZ_WKDB01000003.1, forward strand.
TTCGCGCTGGGCCAACGATTTGAGGCCATCGAGCAACGGGGCCGGCAGCGCAATATACAGACGTGCGCCGCGATGGGACGGTACCGCAGGGCGCTGGTGATCAAAAGGCAACTCCAGCACCGGTTGCTCGCCGCCGAGCAGTTCACGCCAGTAGTCGAGCTGGCGCGCCTTTTCACCGGCTTCCATCCAGTCGCGCTGCCATTTTGCGTAGTCGGCGTACTGGATCGGCATTGCCGGCAATTGCAGGGCCTGGCCTTGGCTGTAGGCCGTATACAACTGCACCAGTTCGTCGACCATCACTTGCATCGACCAGCCGTCGGAGATGATGTGATGTTGCACCAGGACCAGCACATGCTCGTCTTCAGCCAGGCGCAAGAGGCTCACACGCATCAGCGGCCCCTGGCGCAGATCGAACGGTTGCGCCACCAGCGCTTGCACCCTGGATTTGAGCTGCGCTTGGTCGGTGAGCGCGAATGCGAGTTCGATCCGCGCCTGTGGGCTGACCACTTGCACCGTGCGGTCGGTTTCTTGCTGAAAATGCGTGCGCAGGCTGTCGTGACGCGCCACCAGGGTATCGAAGGCACGTTGCAGGGCGCAGCGGTCCAGCGGACCTTTCAAGCGCAGCGCACTCGGCACGTGATAGGCCGAACTGTGCGGGTCCAGTTGCCAGAGGAACCACTGCCGTTCCTGGGCATAGGACAGCAACAATGGCTGATCGCGATCCGCCGCCACCATCGCCGGCGCCGAAGCGCTGACCGCGGCCAGAGTGTTGACCCCAGCCAGAGTGTTAACAAAGTCGCCCAGCACGGGCTGCTCAAACAGCGTGCGCAGTGCAACTTCGAGCCCCAGGCCATGGCGCAAGCGGGACACCACTTGCGTGGCGAGCAACGAATGCCCGCCCATCTCGAAGAAGTGATCGTTGAGCCCTACCCGTACGGCGCCCAGCACCTGGGCCCAGATGGCCGCGACACGTTGCTGGGTCTCGGTGACCGGTGCAACCCAATCGACCAGAGCTTGGCTGGTATCCGGCTTGGGCAGCGCGGCACGGTCGAGCTTGCCGTTGGGGCTCAGCGGCAAGCGCTCCAGCACCAGCAGATGCGCCGGCACCATGTAGTCCGGCAGCTCTTGGCGCAACGCGGCCTTGAGCTGCGTGCGCAACTGGGCCTGCTCGGTGTCGGACAATGACTGGCTGGCCACGATATAGCCGACCAACTGGTTGTCCGCCGCGATCACCAGCGCCTCGCGCACACTGGCCTGGACCAGCAGGCGCGCTTCGATTTCACCCAACTCGATACGGAAACCTCGCACCTTGACCTGATGGTCGATTCGCCCCACGTACTCGATCATCCCATCGGCGCGATAGCGCGCCAGGTCACCGGTGCGGTACAAACGGCCGACGCCGTCAGCACAGAAAGGATCGGGAATGAAGCGGTGGGCCGTCAGGTCCGCACGCTTGAAATAACCCCGCGCCAGCAGCGGCCCGCCGATCACCAACTCCCCGGCGACACCTACCGGCACCGGGTTGAGGTTGGCATCCAGCAGGTAAATGGCACGGCCATCCAGCACGCGGCCAATCGGCATCATCGACGGCAAGGCTTCACGGCCCTCGACATACGCGGCGCAGTCCAGGGCAGTGGCGGTCACGGTGGCTTCGGTAGGCCCGTAGGTATTGAGCAGCCGCACATGCTGCAAGCCTGCTGCGCGCCAGGCATTCAGCCCTTCAGGCGGCATGGCTTCGCCGCCAATGTGCAGTTGGCGCAGGCGCCCATAATCACGTGGGCCTAGGTCTGCAAAGTCGCGCACCAGAGACAGCCAATAGGCCGTGGTCAGGTCGACCACGGAAATATCGTGTTCAATCAGTTGCTGGTAGAAGGTGTCGCTGTCCCACAGTTCGCCACCGCGTACCACCACCGCCGCACCGCAGCACAGCGCCGGGTAGAGCTGCTCGACAAAACCGTCGAAGTTGAAGGTGCCAAATTGCAGCACGCGGTCATGGGCCTGCAGCGCAAACAGTTCGGTGAACACCTCCACATGCCGGGCCAGGGACGCCAGGTCGATGCCCACGCCTTTTGGCCTGCCGGTCGAGCCGGAAGTGAACATCACGTAGGCCAGGTTGGCCGGCTGCGCCCTCGACACGGGGTTTTCAGCACTGTAATCGGCCAACCAGTCTGCGCCGGACTCCAGGCACACAAGCGTCAGGTTCGCGCTGATCGGCAGATGCGCCACCAACGGCTGCTGAGTCAGCAGTAATTGCAGACCGCTGTCCTCGATCATGCATTGCAGGCGTTCGGCCGGGTATTTCGGGTCCAGCGGCACATAAGCGCCACCGGACTTGAGCACCGCCAGCAAGCCAACGATCATTTCCAGGGAACGGTCCACCGCCACGCCCACCAGGGTGTCGGCGCTGACGCCCAACGCGATCAGACGATGGGCCAGGCGATTGGCGCGCAGGTTGAGGTCGGCGTAGGTCATACGCTGCTGGTCCAGGATCAGCGCGATGTTTTGCGGGTGCAGCGCGGCTTGTTGTTCGAAGCGCTGCAATACGCTTGCCTTGGCCGTTTGAGCAACACTGCGCGGGTTCCAGTCTTGCAGTACGCGGGTGTATTCAGGGTCCAACAGCAAGGGGATGGCGCCCACGGCTTGCTCCGGCGCCTGAATAAATTGCTGCAGCAAGCCCTGCAAGTAGTTGCCAATGTGCTGCACGGTGTCGGTGGCAAACTGCGCACGCAGGTATTCCAGGTGCAGGCTCAGGCGCTCGCCGCCGTGCACGGTCAGTGTCAACGGGTAGTTGGTGCGCTCCTGATGACTGACGCCACTGAAACGCAAACCGCCCTCGCCCGACTGTTCCAGCGTCTTGGCCACCGGGAAGTTTTCGAAAACCACCAGCGTGTCGAATAATGCCTCACCGGCCGAACCGGCCCAGCGCTGGATATCAAACAGCGGCGTGTGTTCATGCTCGCGCATTTCCAGGTTCAGTGCCTGTACGCATCGCACCCAATCGCTGACGCTTTGCGCCGGGCTGGCGGCGGCAATCAGCGGCAAGGTGTTGATGAACAGGCCGACTTGCTGCTCGACATCCGCCAATTGCGCCGGGCGCCCGGAAACCGTCACCCCACAGGCGACGCTGGACTGGCCGGTGTAGCGTTGCAGCAGCAACAGCCACGCCGATTGCACCAGGGTATTGAGGGTCACTTGGTGTGCACGGGCGAAGACCGCCAGGCGCTGCGTCTGGATAGCATCCCACTCACAAAGCACTTCACCGTATTCACCCGCACTCTGCGCTGGGCTCTTGGCCACACTGCGCGCCAAGTGCGTCGGCTCGTCCAACTGCGCCAGTCGCTGGCGCCAAAAGGCTTCGCCCAACGCCGGATCCTGCTGCTGCAACCAGGCGATGTGCTGGGAAAACCCCGCGCCCACCGGCGCCAATGCCTGGCCCTTGCAGGCCTGCAGCACTTCATTGAGCACCAGTGCATTGCTCCAGCCATCCATCAGGATGTGATGGCTGGTGTAGATCAAGTGCCAGCGGTCTTCAGCCGTACGTACCAACGCCACCCGCAGCAACGGCGGACGCGCCAGCTCGAAGCCCTCGCGGTGGTGCTCGGCGGCCAGGCTACCCAGGGCGGCGGGAAGGTCCTGACGGCCACGCCAGTCGAATTCGGTGAACGGCAAGCTGACCTGGCGATGCACCACTTGCAGGGCCTGGCCCTGGTCGTCCTGCCAGACAAAGCCGGTGCGCAACATGTCATGCCGTGCCAGCACTTGCGCCCAGGCACGCTGGAAGACTGCCACGTCCAGGCCGTGCACATCTGCGCGCAGCTGGCTGACGTAAATATCATCCTCGCCCTGTTGGTAGAGGCTGTGAAACAGCATGCCCTGTTGCATCGGCGACAGCGGGTACAGGTCCTGCACGTCCCTTGCCGGCAGTGCCAACTCGTCGAGCTGGGGTTGGGTCAATTGCGCCAGGGTCACGTCGGCCGGTGTCAGGCCGCCCTGTTTAGGGTCGACGCAATGCGCGATCAGTGCCAGCAGTTCCTGCTGGTAATCATCCGCCAGCTGCTGGACAGTCGCGACCTCGAACATTTCACGGCTGAACCCCCACTGCAGGGCCAATTCACCGCCGTACACCTGCCCCTCCACCGTCAGCCAGTTAGCCAGCGGCGCCTCCGGGTCTTGAGCCTGCCCACTGCCCTGGGTGGCGGGAACGAACAGCGCCGACTCGTTGAACTGGCGGTCGAACTGCCCCAAGTAGTTGAACGTGATGCGTGGCGCGGCCAGGTTCGAGAGCGCTTCACGGGCGTCAGGCGTGCCGAGGTAGCGCAGCAGGCCGTAGCCAATGCCTTTGTGCGGCACGGCGCGCAGTTGTTCCTTCACCGATTTGATCGCCGCCGACAGCTCGCCATCAGCTTGCAGGCGCACCGGGAACAGGCTGGTGAACCAGCCCACGGTGCGGCTCAAGTCAAGCGTGTCGAACAGGTCTTCACGGCCATGGCCTTCCAGCTGGATCAGCGCGGCAGGCTGCCCGCTCCAGCGGCTGACCACGCGCGCCAGCGCGGTTAGCAGCAAGTCATTGACCTGGGTGCGGTAGGCCGCCGGGGCGTCTTGCAGCAGTTGACGGGTGTGTTCGGCGCTCAAGCGGATTTCGAGCTTGCTGCCCAGGCGATTCTGCAGGCCGCCCTGGGGGTTGTCGCAGGGCAGATCGGCGCTCGCGGTCTGGGCCTGCCAATACGGCAGTTGGTTATCCAGCGTCAGCGCATGGGCCTGCAACTGCTGCGCCCAGTCCTGGTAGGCACTGGTCTTGGCCGGCAGCGCAGCGTTGCGGTAAGCCTGCTGCAGGTCTTCGAGCAGGATGCGCCACGACACGCCATCGACCACCAGGTGATGCACCACCAGCAGCAGGCGCTGGGCGCCGTCTGCCATCGAGACCAGTACCGCGCGCAGCAGCGGACCCTGTTCAAGGTTGAGGCTGCCGTGTGCCTTGTCGCAAAGTGCGGCCAGCTCAGCCTCGTCAGCGACTTGGGCCTGCCACACTGAAGCACTTGCAACCGGCTCGGCGTGGGCCTGCTGCCAACCGTCTGCCTGGCGCACAAAACGCAGGCGCAGTGCGTCATGGTGGTTAATCAATCGGGTCAAGGCCGCGTCAATGCGCGCGGGCTCCAGGGCTTCACGCGGGGCCAACAGCAGCGACTGGTTCCAATGCTGGCGCGCCGGGATCACCTGCTCGAAAAAGCTGTGTTGCACGGGCGTGAGGATCACCTCGCCGCTGACTGGCTCCTGATTGATAACCGTCGCCTGTTCAAAGCTCGCCACCAGCGCCAGGCTGCGCACGCTCTGGTACTGGAACAGGTCACGCGGGCTGAGGCGAATCCCCGCCTGACGGGCGCGGCTGACCACTTGGATGGAGATAATCGAGTCGCCACCCAGCTCGAAGAAGTTGTCGTCCAGACCGACTTGCGCGGCGCCGAGCACATCACTCCAGATTGCCGCCAGGGCTTTTTGCAGGGCGTTTTCAGGCGCGATAAAGGCTTGCTGCGGCGCAGCATCCGGCAACGGCAGCGCCTTGCGGTCGAGCTTGCCGTTGGCAGTGACCGGCAGTTTGGCCAGGGTGACGAAGTGCGTGGGCACCATGTATTCCGGCAGGCTGCTGAGCAACCAGGCCTTGAGGTCGCTCGGCGCTTCACCCTCGTTAACCAGGTAGGCAACCAGCTGTTTGCCGCCCTGCACCAGCACCACCGCTTCTCGCACCTGCGGGTGTTGGATCAGGCGGGTTTCGATTTCGCCCAGCTCGATACGCAAGCCGCGCAGCTTGACCTGATGGTCGAGGCGGCCGAGGTACTCGATCACGCCATCGGCACGCTGGCGCACGCGGTCGCCGGTGCGATAGAGGCGCTCTCCGTCAACAAAAGGGCTCGGCACAAAGCGTTCGGCGGTCAAGCCCGGGCGGCGGTGATAGCTGCGCGCCAGGCCGACGCCGCCCAGGTACAACTCGCCAGAGACACCGGCGGGCACCAGGTTGAGCTGGGCGTCGAGGACATAGGTGGCCAGGTTGGCAATCGGACGACCGATGGGCACGCTGTCGGCGCCTTCGTCGACGCATGTCCAGTGGGTGACGTCGATGGCGGCTTCGGTGGGGCCGTAGAGGTTGAACAAACCCGTCGCTGGCAGTTTGGCGAACACCTGCAACTGCGCGTCCAACGGCAAGGCTTCGCCGCTGCACACGATGCGTTTGAGGCTCGTACAAGCCTGCACGCCCGCCTCATGGATAAACGCCTGGAGCATCGACGGCACGAAGTGCAAGGTGGTAATGGCGTGACGGCCGATGGTCTCGATCAGTCGCGCCGGCTCGCGATGTTCGCCAGGAGCGGCGACCACCAGCCGAGCGCCGGTCATCAATGGCCAGAAAAATTCCCACACCGACACATCAAAGCTGAACGGGGTTTTCTGCAAGACCGCATCGCTGGCGTCCAGGCCGTAAGCCTGCTGCATCCAGCACAAGCGGTTGACCAGCGCGCGATGGCTGTTGCCGGCGCCCTTGGGTTTGCCGGTGGAACCGGAGGTGTAAATCACGTAGGCCAGGTTGAGCGCCTGGATGGCCACGGCCGGTGATTCGCGGCTATAGCCGTCAAGCCAACCCGGCGCCTGGTCCAGAACGATCACTTGCACGCCATTAATCGGCAACGAAGCCTGCAGGCTCTGCTGGCTGAGCAACAGCTTGATGCCGCTGTCTTCGATCATGTAGGCGAGGCGTTCCTGGGGGTATTCGGGGTCCAACGGCACATAGGCACCGCCGGCCTTGAGGGTCGCCAACAGGCCCACCACCATCTCGACCGAGCGCTCCACACAGATACCCACCAGCACGTCAGGGCCGACGCCCTGCTCGCGCAAGGCATGGGCCAACTGGTTGGCGCGGGCGTCGAGCTGGGCATAGCTCAACGTGGTCGCACCAAACACCAGCGCCGGAGCATCCGGGGTGCGCTGTACCTGCTCTTCAATGAGCCGATGCACTCCTTGCGCGGTCGGGTACGCCTGGGCCGTCTGGTTCCATGCCTGGACCAGCACCTGCTGCTCATCGGCGGCCAGCATCGGCAACTCACCGATGCGGTGTTCGTCGCCGGAAACCATGGCCTGCAGCAGGCTGATCCAGTGCTGGGCCATGCGCGTTATGGAGGGCGCGTCAAACAGGTCGTTGGCGTAGGTCAACGCAGCCTGCAAGGTGCCGGACTTTTCATAGGTATCCAGGGTCAGGTCGAACTGGGTGGTACGGCCTTGCCACTCCACCAGCGCCAGTTCCAGGCCGGAGGCGGTGCTCACCGTGGCAATGTCCGCTACCACCGGCTGGTGGTTGTACATCACCTGAAACAGCGGCGTATGGCTCAGGCTGCGCTCGACCTTGAGGGCTTCCACCAGACGCTCGAACGGCAGCTCCTGATGGGCCTGGGCGCCGAGGGCGTGCTCCTTGATGCCCTGCAACAGTTCGGCGACACGGGTTTGCCCGGTTAACTCGGTACGCAGAACCTGAGTGTTGACGAAAAAACCGATCAGCCCTTCGACCTCACTGCGATTACGATTGGCGATCGGCACACCGACGCGGATATCGCCCTGCCCCGTGTAGCGATGCAACAACACGTTGAAAGCGCCCAGCAGCAACATGAACAGGGTGACGTTGTGCTTTTGCGCGCAACTACGCAGCTGCGCGGCGAGGCCTGAATCGATGGCGAAATTATGCCGGGTGCCCTGGTAGCTGGGCATGGCCGGACGCGGGCGATCGGTGGGCAGTTCCAGCACCGGATGCTCATCACCCAGACGTGCCTGCCAGTATTCAAGCTGGCGTGCCTGCTCCCCCGCTTCCAGCCAACGGCGCTGCCACAGGGCGTAGTCGCTGTACTGGATCGGCAGCGCCGGCAATTGCGGCGTCTCGTGGCGTTCGTGGGCGTCGTAGCAGCGAATGAACTCGTCGATCAGCACATTCATCGACCAGCCATCGGAGACGATGTGGTGCAGGGTCAGCAGCAGCACATGCTCTTGCGCATCGAGCTTGAGCAATTGCACGCGCAGCAGTGGGCCGTTTTCCAGATCGAACGGCAGCAGTGATTGACGGGTCGCCGCCTGATTGACGGCCTGCTCGCGTTCGTCAAAGCCCAGCGCACTGAAGTCCAGAGGCTCGACGGCAACCGACGGCTCGATGGCAACTTGCAGCAAACGATCGTCGGCCTGGCGCCGGAACACCGTGCGCAGGGTTTCATGACGTGCCACCAGGCTTGCGAATGCCTGCTCCAGTGCGCGCAGGCTGAGGGCGCCTTTTAACCGCACCGCGCCGGGTAGGTTATAGGCACCACTGGCCGGGTCCAGTTGCCACAGAAACCACATGCGCTGCTGCGCGTAGGACAGCGCCTGGCGATCCTCCACGTCCACGCCCGCCGGAATCGGAAACCGGGAAAAATCCACGCCTTCTTTCTGCAGGGCTTGCAGGAATACCTGGCGCTTTTCCAGGGGCAACCCGATAAACCGGCGAGCAAGTTTCAAGGAGTCTTCAGCATTCATTTCTTGGAGTCCGGAACAATAGGCAGGAAGCACAAAGGCACGTCGTCCCTATAAAACGAACCGGACAAGGAAAAATTAGCGGGGCGTAAGCGGCGTGAAGCGCGGTGTCATCAAGGGTTACATCAATCTCAGCCAAGGCTCGCAAACTCAGGCTAGCATTGACGAACACCACTTTTTGCAACTACATTTAGTTACACGCAGGGAACGCCGTGTCCAAAAATGAAAAGCTGCTCGCCAAACTGCTCAATGAGCACATGGCATTTACCTGGCCTGAGCTGGTAACGCTGATGCGTCAGCTTGGCTACAGACAAATTGAAGGGGCTGGAAGCCGCGTCAAGTTCGACATCGGCGACCCCAGTGCAATGATCACCTTGCACAGGCCTCACCCTGGCAACGAACTGAAACACTACATTCGGCGCCAGATCATCGAACAATTGAAATCAGGAGAACTGATTCAGTGGACAACCAACTGAAACACCAAGGCTACATCGGCTCTATCGAAGCCAGCCTCGAAGACAACTGCCTGTTCGGCAAGGTGCTGTTCATCAAGGCACTGCTGAGCTACGAAGGCAAAACCGTCGCCGAGCTGGACGCGGCGTTCCGTGAGGCCGTGGATGACTACCTCGTAACCTGCCAGGCGCTGGGGCAAACCCCGGAGAAACCTTGCAAGGGTTCATTCAACGTACGCGTCGGCCACGACCTGCATTTGGCGGCGGCCCTGGCAGCGACCCGCAAGAAAGTGACGCTCAATGACCTGACGCGGCAGGCGCTGAATGAGTTTCTGCAACATCACGGCGTAGAACCACTCCCGGCGGCAGGCTGACGCACCAACCGCCGATACCCAAACGCGGCTGAACCCAACACCACCGCCCCGGCCGCCAATGCCACCCAGAACCCGCTGGCAGCGCCAAAGTGGTCGATCATCCAACCGGAGCTGGCGGCACCAATGGCCACGCCGATGCTCAGGCCGGTGATCAGCCAGGTCATGCCTTCAGTCAGGCGGCTGGGCGGCACCACCTGCTCCACCAGGGCCATGGAGACGATCAACGTTGGGGCAAAGAACAGCCCGGAGATAAAAATCGCCGCCGCCAGACCGGGAATATCAGTCACCAACAATAAAGGTAACGTGGTCAATGCCGTGGCTACGCCGCAAAACAGAAACTGCCGAGGCAACGGCGCCTTGAGCTTGAGCATGCCAAAGGCCAAGCCCGCCAGGCACGAGCCGATGGCATACACCGACAGCACGATACTGGCCGCCGCCGGTTGGCCCTGGTGTTGGGCAAAGGCTACGCTGACCACGTCCACCACACCCACGATCACGCCCATGGCGAGCAGCAGGATCATCAGGATCAATACCGACGGTGAGGCGATCAACCAGCGGCCGTGGTGGTCTTGTTGCGCGTGCACCGGCGGTTCTGTCGCGCGCTGCAGCACAAACGTGGTGACGCCAACCGCCAACAGCACCGCTGCCACCAATGGACCCGCTTCCGGGAACAGCACCACGCACAGCCCCACCGAAATTGGCGGGCCAATAATAAAACACACCTCATCAAGCACTGATTCCAGGGCAAACGCGGTTTGCAGCCTGGGCTGGCCGCGGTACAGCTCGGTCCAGCGCGCCCGTACCATGGCCGACATGTTCGGCATGCAACCAGCCAGTGCGGCGAACACAAACAGCGTCCAGGCTGGCGCCTGCAAGCGTGTGCACAGCAACAGCAGCAACAACGCTCCGCCGCCGATCAGCGCCGCAACCGGCAGCACCCGACCTTGGCCATAGCGGTCCACCAGGCGGGACACCTGCGGCGCGCAGAATGCCGTCGCCAAGGCAAACACCGCCGCCACCGCGCCTGCCAGGCCATAACCGCCATGCACTTGCGAGAGCATGGTGATCAGGCCGATGCCGGTCATCGAAATCGGCATGCGCGCAAGCATGCCCGCCAGTACAAACGCCCGGCTGCCTGGGGCCTGGAATAACTCGGCGTAGGGATTTGCCATCCTGCTTAACCTCTTCCTCAACTCTTGAAACTTGCGATTTGCAGGTATCAAGGCAAAATACATACGGTGCGTATGTGACAAATCATGCGTAACATACGCAGCGTATGTCAATCACTCACTGAGATAACGCGAGCCTTACCCATGAGCCGAGTCCGTACCGAAATGATCGACGCCACCCGTGCCCGGCTGATCGCCAGCGCTCGCCAAGCCTTCGCTACCCAAGGCTACGCCAACACTTCGATGGATGATTTTACCGCGCGCGCCGGCCTCACACGCGGTGCGTTGTACCATCACTTCGGCGACAAGAAAGGTTTATTGGCGGCGGTGGTCGCCGAGATCGACGCGGAGATGGACGCGCGCCTGCAAGGCATCAGCGACCAGGCGCAGGAGCCCTGGAGCGGCTTTTGTGAGCGCTGCCGCGCCTATTTGCGCATGGCCCAGGATGGCGAGATCCAACGCATCGTGTTGCAGGATGCGCCTGCCGTACTCGGTGATACCGGCTCCCAGCAACAATGCGTGGAATCCCTGCGCCAGTTGCTAGAGGCGATGATGCAGGCCGGTGTCATCCAGCAAGCCCCCAGCGTCGCGCTGGCCCAGTTGATCAATGGCAGCCTGGTCAACACGGCCCTGTGGATCGCCCGTGACGAACACCCACACGTGCGTCTGCAAGAAGGTTTGCAGGGCCTGGATCTGTTACTGCAAGGCCTGAAGCAACCTGTCACACCAGCCGTTTGATCTGCTTGTGGCGCCACACCAAGCGGTAATAGGCGGTCTGCAACACCAGCATCGCCAGGTAGGTCACCGGAAACGCCATCCACACGCCTTCCAGGCCGAAGTGCGCGTTGAACAGATACGCCATTGGCAACTCGACACACAGCACACAGAAGATCGAAATCGCCACCGGCATCAACACCACGCCGCTGGCGCGCATGATCCCGCCGATCACCGCCTGGAACCCGAACACCAGGATGCTCCACAGCATGATATGCAGCAGGTGCTCGGCATTGAGCCGCGCCGCGTCGTCCGTGATGAACAAACCCAGCAACCAGTGGGACAACAAGTAACCCAACAGGATCAAGCCACCGGTGAGACACAGATTGATCACAAGCCCGGTGCGCAGGATCGGCCCGATACGCTCCAGGCGCCCGGCACCAATCGCCTGGGCACCGAGGATCGAGGCCGTGATCGCAATCGACAGCGCCGGGAACTGCACATAGTTGACGATCTGCGTCACCGCGCCATAGGCCGCCGTAGCTTGTGAGCCGTGACCGTTGACCAGCGCCAGAATCACCAGCTCCGACAGCGACAACACCACCATCTGCAAGCCGGTTGGCAAGCCGATGCGCAGGACCTTGCCGAGGATGGCCCGGTCCAGGCGCAAGGCCGCGAGCAGTTCACGGTCCGGCGCCATCACATGGTTTTTATGCCGCAGGCGCAAAATCAGAAACAGCATGGCCGACGCGTTGCCCACCAAGCCTGCATACACCGCACTCTGAATCCCCATGGGTGGCAGGCCGATCCAGCCACGGATCAGCGCCGGGGTCAGCAGCAGGCCGACCAGGGTCGAGACCATCAACGCCAGCAACGGCGAAACCGTATCGCTCACTCCCCGTAACAGCTGGGTGTAGAGGATAAACACCAGCAACAGCGGCATGATCAACATCATCATCTGGGCATAACCCACTGCGTCGTCGAGCACATCGATTGGCGTACCCAACGCCTGCAACGCCGGGCGCGCGAACAGGCTGCCCAGCACTGCCGCGATCAAGCCCACCAGCGCGCCAAGTGTCAGGGTGGCGCCGGTAATCACCTTGACCATCGCAGTTTCCTGGGCGCCCCAGGCTTGCCCTATCAACACTGAAGCGCCCGCCCCCAGGCCGATCACCAACGCAATAAAGAAAAATACGATGGGGAACATCCCCGACACCGCCGCCAGCGCCTGGGTGCCGAGCATCTGCCCGACATAGATGCCGTTGAGGGTGCCGGAAAAGCTTTGCAGGAAGTTGGACAGCACCATGGGTGCCAAAAACATCAGGTAGATCTGCCACAACGGCCGCTTTGGGGTGACGTCCATGCTGGTTTGAATCCTTGAATTATTGTTATGCGGTAAAGGCATTGCGTGATAGCCAGGCCACGTACGTCTGCACGTCTACCGGCCAATGCGCGATCTTATGGGAAAAGTCAGCACCATCATGGGCAAACAGCGCCCGTGACGCGTCTTCAAACCCTGGCAGGTCACCGCCGAGGGCGCTCATGAAACGATAGCTGGCTTCTTTAGCCTGGCGCATTTGATCATGGGCTGCGTGAACATTGCGCGCTTCATCCACCAACCGGCGTAACGCTGCCGACGCGCCGCCACGTTGTTGGCCCAGCCATTCCCAGTGGCGCGGCAGCAGAGTGACTTCCCGCGCAACCACGCCCAGCTTGGGACGCCCGACCGAAGGCGTCGCGGGAGGGGCTTCATCGACTTGGGCCGGTGCCGCTTGGACAGGCGCATAATCCGCAGGCCACGGATAATCGACCTGGGTGCCGGTGGCATCGTCGAAGACCAGGAAACTGCCGGTGGGCAGGTCAAGGCCCGCCAGCGCTTCGGCCACCTGGGAATAGGCGCCGGCTGCCACGCGTTGGTGACGGACAAAGGCAGTGCAGACTGCTGTATTTTGAATAGGCATTTATTATTACCCGGGCGATATTTATTTTACCCGGATTATATTAACTATATTTCAATAATCCGCAAACCGATGCGGTAAAAACCGTCGGCGCGGCCACACACTTGTCGCGTTAGCTGCAACCTGAACCTGTGGGAGCTGGCTTGCCTGCGATTGCGATTTGGCAGCTTGCATCTTCGGCGACTGGTTTACCGCTATCGCAGGCAAGCCAGCTCCCACACAAAAGCGGATCTTCATTGCGTTGAGATGAGCTAGCCACCAAAGGTCTGCGACGGCCGACGCAACGTCGGATCAAACGGGTTGATCCGTGGCCCGATCGCCGCCGCTTCGCGCTTGAGCAACTCCACCACCATCGGCAACCGGCTCGGCCCCAAGCGGTCACTGATGGTCGCCACACTCAGCGCCGCCACCGCGTGCCCGTCGCGATTCAGAATCGGCACCGCCAACCCGGCCATGCCTTCGAGCACGCCGGTGTTACGCGCCGCATAACCCAGACGCCGCACATTCTCGACCTCGGAGCGCAACAACACCTCGTCATACAGGTGAAAATCCTTGAGGCGTGGCAGGTTGTAGCGAATCACCGTCTCACGCTCCTCCTCCGGCAAGAACGCCAGAATCGCCAGGCTGCCCTGCCCCACGCCTAGCGCCACGCGCCCGCCGATATCGCCAGTGAAGGTGCGAATCGGATACGGCCCTTCGCTGCGGTCCAGGCAGATCGCATCAAAGCCGCTGCGCGCCAGCAAAAACAGCGAATCGCCCAATGAAGCACTCAGGCGCAACATGCTCGGGCGCACCAGATCGCGCAAATTACCGGTCTTGCCCGCGTTGGCCGCCAGGGCGAAGAACTCTAGGCTCAGGCGATAGCGCTTACTGCGCGCATCCTGCTCAACCATGCCCTCCTCCATCAGGCTGCGTAGCAGCCGGTGCGTGGTGGGTTGCGACAGCCCGACTTGCTGCGCGAGCTGAGTCACGCGCTCACCGCCTTCGGGCACTTCGCCCAACGTGCGCAATAACGCAAACAGCCGAGAGACGCTCCCCGCGCCGACTTCCTTACCGTTTTCATTCCGCTCAGTGGAATCCATAACACTTAATCTCGGTATACATTCTGGTGAATGAATAAAATTGAAAATAATAGTCCGTTCAGTGAAATTCCATCTTCCGCCCATCCTAGTCTTCGTCCTAATCTGCGTCCACAGGGGCGAAATGAACAACAACGAGCAGCCGACGTGAGATCGAGCGCCAACGCACCCGCAACACTCTTTTCGCATCTGCCCAAAACAAAAAAGCGCGTTTCGACGCGTCTCAAAAAAGGTGGAACGCAGACATGGCTTTTCTCCAACTCAACGCCTTGAGCAAACGCTACGGCGCCGTCGACGCTGTGGTCGCCACCGACCTTGCGGTGGAAAAAGGCGAGTTCGTTTCCCTGCTCGGCCCTTCGGGCTGCGGCAAAACCACCACGCTGCAAATGATCGCCGGTTTTGTGGACGTGAGCGGCGGGCAGATCCTGCTCGACGGCCGCGACATCACCCACGCCAAACCCGCCAGCCGTGGCTTGGGCGTGGTATTCCAGAGCTATGCGTTGTTCCCGCACATGAGCGTGCGTGACAACGTGGCCTTCGGCCTGAAAATGCGCAAAGTGCCGGCCGCCGAAATCGCCAGCAAAGTCAAAACCGTGTTGGAACTGGTGCGCCTGGCCCCGCACGCCGAGCGCTACCCGCGTGAATTGTCCGGCGGCCAGCGCCAACGTGTGGCCCTGGCGCGTGCGCTGGTGATCGAGCCGCCCGTGCTGCTGCTCGATGAGCCACTGTCCAACCTCGATGCCAACCTGCGCGAAGAAATGCAGTTTGAAATCCGCCGCATCCAGTGCGCCGTGGGCATCACCACCTTGATGGTCACCCACGATCAGGCCGAAGCGCTGTCGATCAGCGACCGCGTGGTGGTGATGCAGGCCGGGCGCGTGACCCAGATCGACGCGCCCTACAAGCTCTACGAACACCCACGTACGCGGTTTATCTCGGACTTTGTCGGCAAGGCCAACCTGCTGGCCGGTGACTATGACGAATTCGGCACTGCGCAAGTGCGTCTTGTCGGCGGCAAAGGCGAACTGGTCCTGAGCCTGCGCCCGGAAAAAATCCAGCTGGTGGATGCCGGCGCAGGCCGCCTGCAGGGCAAGGTACTCGACAGTTATTTCTTCGGCAGCCAATGGCTCTACCGCATCCAAACGTCTCTGGGCGAAATTACCGTGGTACGCAGCAATGACGGCAGCGCGCCGCTCGGCTGCGGCGCGCCGGTGGGCCTGGACTGGCACGCCGAATTGCTGCGTGTGCTGGCGGCCGATGAGGTGCGCGCATGAGCCGCGGTTATCTGTTATCGCTGCCGGCGCTGCTGCTGTTCAGCGGCCTGCTGATCCTGCCGCTGCTCATGACCCTGGTGCTGTCGTTCAACGTGTTCGACTACCAGGTGGGCGTGAAGGCTGGTGAGTGGACCTTTGCCCACTACCTGTCGCTGTTCAGCGATGCGTACTTCTACGAGATCTTCTGGCGCACCTTCTGGATCAGCGCCCTGGTGACCCTGCTGTGCGTGGTGATCGGCGTACCCGAAGCCTACATCCTCAGCCGTATGGGCACGCCGTGGCGCTCAATCTTTTTGATTTTGATCCTCACGCCGCTGCTGATTTCGGTGGTGGTGCGCGCCTTCGGCTGGAGCTTGTTGCTCGGCGCCGATGGGCTGGTCAACCAAGTCATCCAATTCCTCGGCGGGCGCCCGGTGAAGCTGCTGTACACGCCGTTCGCCGTGGTGATCGCCCTGGTGCACGTGATGCTGCCGTTCATGATCATCCCGGTATGGACCTCGCTGCAAAAGCTCGACCCGTCGGCGGAACAGGCGGCGTTGTCGCTGGGCGCAAGCCAGGCCACGGTGATGCGCAAGATCGTATTGCCGCAAGTGATGCCGGGCGTGCTGTCCGGCACCTTGATCGTGTTCGGCTTGGCCGCCAGTTCGTTTGCGATCCCCGGCCTGCTCGGCGGACGCCGCCTGAAAATGGTCGCCACCGTGGTGTACGACCAGTACCTCTCGGAACTCAACTGGCCCATGGGCGCGACCATTGCGGTGGTGCTGCTGTTGGTCAATTTGCTGATCATGCTGAGCTGGAACCGCATGGTCGAAGGCCGCTACAAAAAGTCCCTGGGGGTTTAAGCGCATGTCCAGAAACGGTCCTTTGGCCCTCGGTTTTCATGGTGTGGTGGTGCTGTTCATGATGGCGCCGCTGGTGGTGGTGTGCCTGGTGGCCTTCACCCCGGAAAACACCTTGAGCCTGCCCACCTCGGGCTTCTCGCTGCGCTGGTTTCGGGCGGTGTTCGAGCGTCCCGACTTTATCCAGGCGTTCTACAACAGCCTGATCCTGGCGTTTACCGCCGCCACATTGGCCACGTTGATTGCAGTGCCCGCCGCCTTGGCGATCAGCCGTTATCAGTTCCCGGGGCGCAACTTTTTCAGCGCGTTGTTCCTCTCGCCCATCATCATTCCGCACCTGGTGCTGGGCGTGGCGATGCTGCGCCTGTTTGCGCTGATGGGCGTCAATGGCAGCTTCACCTGGCTGATGCTGGCGCACGTGGTGATCATCACCCCGTACGTGCTGCGCCTGGTGTTGGCGGCGGCCATCGGGATTGATCGCAGTGCCGAGCAAGCCGCCGAATCGCTGGGTGCCGGGCGCTTCACGCTGTTCCGTCAAATCACCTTACCGATGATTCTGCCGGGCGTGGCCGGCGGCTGGTTGCTGGCGTTCATCAACAGTTTCGATGAAGTAACGCTGTCTATTTTTGTCAGCTCGCCAGCCACGCAAACCCTGCCGGTGCGCATGTACGTGTACGCCACCGAGTCCATCGACCCGATGATGGCGGCGGTCTCGGCGCTGGTCATTGCACTCACCGCAGCCACCATGGTCCTGCTCGACCGGGTGTATGGCCTGGACCGCGTACTGGTGGGGAAACATTGATGGCCTTGTTCAAACGCTTGGCCGAAACCCGGCGCCCTGCCCTGGCCTTCACCCTCGACGGGCAACCGGCCACCGGTTTGCTGGGCGACACGTTGCTCACCGCCATATTGACCTGCGCCGAGCACCTGCGCGGCAGCGATTTCAGCGCCGAACGCCGCGCCGGTTTCTGCCTGATGGGCGCGTGCCAGGACTGCTGGGTGCGGCTGGAGGATGGGCGCCGTGTGCGGGCTTGCTCGACGCTGCTGCAAGAGGGCCAGGCGATCAGCCGCGATCCGGGGCGTCAGGCATGAAACCGATCGTGATTGTCGGCGCAGGCCCGGCGGGCATCAGCGCGGCGCGCACCTTACTCGACCATGGCGTCAAGCCTTGCCTGGTGGATGAAAGCCTGCGCGGCGGCGGGCAGATTTACCGGCGCCAACCGGCTAATTTTCAGCGCTCGGCCAAGCAACTGTATGGCTTTGAGGCGGGCAAGGCTACGGCCGTACACCGCACACTGGATGAGTTGGCGCCGCTGATCGACTACCGGCCCGAAACCCTGGTGTGGAATGCCGAGGACGGTCGCCTGGATATGTTGACTAACGGCTACGCCGAAAGCGTGGAGTACGCGCAGATTATCGTCGCCACCGGCGCCACCGACCGCATTCTGCCGGTGCCCGGCTGGACCTTGCCTGGTGTCTACAGCCTTGGCGCTGCGCAAATCGCGTTGAAATACCAGGGCTGCGCCATCGGAGAACGCGTGGCGTTGTGTGGCAGCGGGCCGTTGCTGTATCTGGTCGCGTACCAATACGCCAAGGCCGGGGCCAAGGTGGTGGCGGTGCTCGACAGCGCGCCGTTCAGTGCCCAGTGCCGTGCTTTGCCGGCGCTGCTGGGGCAACCGGCGACCCTGGCCAAAGGCATTTATTACCGTGCCTGGCTCACTGCCTATGGGGTTCCCGTGTATCAGGGCGCGACGCTCCAGCAAATCGACGGCGAGCAACGGGTGCGTGGCATCCACTGGGATAAGCACGTAGTGGAATGCGATGCCGTGGCGTTCGCCCATGCGCTGCGCAGCGAGACGCAACTGGCGGATTTGCTCGGCTGTGAATTTGCCTGGAACAGCTTGAATCGCGCCTGGCTGCCACAGCGCGACAGTGCCGGGCGCAGCAGCGTCAGCAGCGTGTACCTGGCCGGTGACGGGGCCGGGATCATGGGCGCCGATGCCGCGCAGATGGCCGGTGAACGTGCGGCGTTGGCGGTCCTGGAAGATTCAGGCATTGCCATCGATCCGCTTCGCCCAACGCTGCTTGAGCAGCAACTGGCGGGTATCCAGCGCTTTCGCCGTGGGCTGGAAACCGCGTTCCCTTTCCCCGAGCAATGGGCTGCACAGGCGCCGGATGAGTTAATCCTGTGCCGCTGCGAAGAAGTCAGCGTCGGCGACGTACGCGCCGTCGTCGATGAAGGCCACTGGGAAATCAACCGGGTCAAAGCCCACTGCCGGGTCGGCATGGGCCGCTGCCAGGGCCGCATGTGCGGCCTGGCGGCAGCAGAGATTGTGGCCGAGCGCAGCGGTCGCGCCATACAAGACGTTGGCCGCCTGCGCGGTCAGGCGCCGATCAAGCCGCTGCCGTTTGGTGTGCAGGTGCAGCCATGATCGACGTGATCGTGTTGGGTGGCGGCATCGTCGGCGCCTCGGCGGCGTTGATGCTCGCGCAAAAAGGCCAGCGTGTGGCCTTGGTGGAGCGAGACTTTTGTGGCTCGCACTCCAGCGGCGTGAATTACGGCGGTGTGCGCCGCCAGGGCCGCCCCTTGCATCAACTGCCACTGTCACAACGCGCCCATGAACTGTGGGCCGACCTGCCGGGGTTGATCGGCATCGACGGCGAGTATGTGCGGTCCGGGCATTTGAAACTGGCGCGCAGCCATGGGGATTTCGCCGCGCTGCAAGCCTATGCCGAACAGACCCGTGGCTTTGGCCTGGGCTTGCAGTTGTTGGATTACACCGAACTGCGCGCTCGCTTCCCTTGGGTCGGGGATATCGCGGTGGGCGCCTCGCTGTGCCCTGAAGACGGGCATGCCAACCCGCGCCTGGTGTCGCCCGCTTTCGCCCGTGCGGCGCAGCGCCTTGGCGCGGCGGTGCACGAGCAGGCCGAAGTGACTCAGATCGATCATAACGGCCAGTGCTTCCAGGTGCGCTGCGCCAATGGCCTGCACCTGCACGCGCCGTGGTTGCTGAACTGCGCGGGGGCCTGGGCCGGTACGGTTGCCGCGCAATTTGGCGAGCCGGTGCCGATTACCTCGGCACACCCGGCGATGCTGGTGACCGAGCCGCTGCCGGTGGTGATGAACGTGAGCACCGGCGTTGAAGGCGGCGGGATTTATGCACGGCAGGTCGCCCGTGGCAATTGCATCCTCGGCGGCGGCCGTGGTTTTGCCCTTGGCCCGCTGACGGCGCGCCCTGGGCAAGCGGCAGTTTTGGAGATTCTGCGCAATGCCGGCGAACTGTACCCGTTTCTCAAGGGTGCCCAGGCGATTCGTACCTGGAGCGGCACCGAAGGTTACTTACCCGATCATGAACCGGTGATCGGCCCCAGCAGCACCCAACCTGGCCTGCTCCACGGTTTCGGCTTTGCCGGCGCCGGGTTCCAGCTCGGCCCCGCCGTCGGTGAAGCCCTGGCAGAGATCGTCTGCACAGGCGCCAGCCGCCAACCCATCGAAGCGTTTTCCATTCGTCGTTTCCAAGCCTGAGAGGAAAAACCCATGAACCCACGTATCGCGCTGTCCTGCTTGCCCCTCGCCTTGCTCACCGCCACCGCCCATGCCGCGCCAACGCTATACTTGGGCATGAACGGCGGCACCATGGAACGGGTGTACGCCGACAAGGTGCTGCCCGCGTTCGAGAAGGCCAATAACGTCAAGGTGGTGATTGTGCCCGGCACCTCGTCGGACATCCTCGCCAAGGTCCAGGCCAACAAAGACAACCCGCAGATGCACGTGATGTTCCTCGACGACGGCATCATGTACCGCGCCATTTCCATGGGCCTGTGCGACAAACTCACACCCAACCCGACCCTGGACCAGATCCCGGCCAAGGCCAAAATCAAGGATGAAGCGGTCGCCGTGACCCTGGGCGTCACGGGCCTGGGCTACAACGCCAAGATGTTCAAGGAAAAAGGCTGGGCCGCGCCCACCTCATGGATGGACCTGGCCGATCCGCGATTCAAGGACAAAGTGGTGTTCCAATCGCTGGCCTCTTCCACCTTCGGCCTGCACGGCTTCTTGATGTTCAACCGCATCCAGGGCGGCTCCGAAACCAACGTGGAGCCAGGTTTCAAGGCCTGGCCAAAAACCATCGGCCCCAACGTGCTGGAATACATCGCCAGTTCCGCGAAGATTTCCGAGATGGTACAGACCGACGAAGCGGCGATCTTCCCGCTCACCCCAACCCAGGTCACCACGCAGCAATTGCTCGGCATCCCGATGGAATACGCCCAGCCCAAGGAAGGCGCAGTGGTGCTCAACGTGGCCGAATGCGTGATTGCGCGTAATGACCAGCCGGAACTGGCACAGAAACTTGCGGCCTTCTTGCTGACCGCCCAAGCCCAGGCGCCGGCGCTGGAAGAAGGTGACCAGATCCCGTCGAATCCGACTACGCCAACCACCGACAAAACCCGCGCGCGGGTGGAGGCCATGCAAGGTTACTTGCAGACAGCGATTTCGATTGATTGGGACCAGGTGAACCAGGCGCGGCCGGAGTGGAATGCGCGGTGGAGCCGCTCGATCGAGCGGTAGCGGGCAGGCCTGGTGTGCTCCCGCGTGACTGCGCGGGAGCTACGGGCAGCGAATGTTTGCCAGTTTCAGTCGCATGTCGTGATAGCGGTAAGTGTTTAGCAGAAGTATTCCCAGCAGTGGAAACACAACCCCCAACAGATAAGCCAGCGCGTGGGGCCGGTATTGAATGGTCGGGGTCACCACTATCAAGCAGAGGACAAAATAGCCGGTATGCCATCCAGTGGAAGCAACGCGCCCGCGTGCCAGCATCCAATGGCCAAGGCCAGATAAAATCATCAAGCCCAGCAACAGCGCAACGGTACATCCGGTTTGCATCGCCGGGCCAAGGCGGCGCAAATAGGTGGTGCTCGCCAGAAAGGTAGCGGCCCCGCCTGAAAGCAGGCTTACAACGACCATAAGCATAAATTCCGGCAGGAACCGGGCAACACGGTTTGCAGTTGACTCCCTCACGCGATAGCGCCCCCCGGCCAGACAAGGCCGCTTGTGCAAAAGCGTAGAGGGTAATCAGTAACTCCCAGCGAGTGATGTAGGACGCGTCTCATTTTTTAACGCGCAGAACTACCGCTCTAGCCGCGAAACACCGGCACAGCACGTTACCGGGCCTGCAGTTAGCGCGTGGCCATCGCGCTCAGCTCTTCGCGACTACGGCTGATGACTGCACCGGCATTGAGCAACTCCTCTACCGCCGCCGCACCACCCGCCTCGCTGATGCCTCGGCACGCCGGCAGGTGCAGAACCACTTCCAAGCCAGCCTTGAGCAGTTGCAAGGCGGTGGTCTTGACGCAGAAGTCCAGGGCCAGGCCACCCACGATCACGCGACGCACGCCCTGGGCCTTGAGGTACTCGATAACCCCCGTGGACAGCTTGTCGTGCAGGTCGTGGTAACAGGCGCCATAGGGATGCAGGTCGGGTTCAACGCCCTTCCAGATGAAGTAGTCGTAGTCATACGGGGTGGGTAATTCGTCGAGCAAGGTGAAGCCTTCAGTGCCCGGCACACAATGACTGAGCCAGGTAAGGTCGGCATGCTCAAGGCCGGTGGGTTTGAGCATGTCGCCAGGTTGCGTGACCACCCACGGTGCTTGCGGGGTATGGGCGTCTTTGCTGCCGACACGGTAACCGGCAAGACTGGCCATGTAGTTGAGTTCGGCACCGATCTGGTCGCCACCGGCCACCGGCAGTTCATTGGGGCACAGCGGCGTGAAACTCTTTTGAGGGTCGACGTCGAATGAGGCAATGGCGGTTTTCGCAAGGGGCATGGCGGCACTCCTGTGAGGTGCAGGTAAAAGTAGACATGAGGGACGGCTGCCTCCACAAACACTTTGTTTACTTTTTTGAGCACAGTGTTGCCGTCCAAGAAGCTCAAAGATCAAAGGTGGGAGCTGGCTTGCCTGCGAAAGCGGTGGGTCAGGCAGCAAGACTGCAACTGATAGACCGCCATCGCAGGCAAGCCAGGCCCACACTTGACCTAGTTCATCCAGTTACCGCCGTCGACGTTGTAGGTCTGGGCCACGATGTAATCGGCATCTTTGGAGGCCAGGAAGATCGCCATGCCGGTCAAATCCTCAGCCGTGCCCATGCGCCCGAACGGCACTTCGGCCCCAACCCTTTGTTTCTTCTCGCCAGGCGCCAGCCCTTCATGCCTGGCAAACAGCGCATCCACGCCATCCCAGTGCTCGCCATCCACCACGCCCGGCGCGATGGCATTGACGTTGATACCCTGCTTGATCAGGTTCAAACCCGCCGACTGCGTGAGGCTGATCACCGCCGCCTTGGTCGCACAATACACCGCCACCAATGCCTCGCCGCGCCGCCCCGCCTGGCTGGCCATGTTGATGATCTTGCCGCCGTGGCCCTGGCGGATCATCTGGCGGGCCGCGGCCTGCAAGGTGAACAACGTGCCGCCGACGTTGATCGAAAACAGCCGGTCAAAGCTGTCGCGAGTGATATCGACGATGGGCGCCAAGTCGAACAGTGCGGCGTTGTTGATCAGGATATCGAGTTTGCCGGCATGGGCCACCACGGTGGCAATCGCGCCGTCGATGGAGGCTTGATCCGTGACGTCCATCGCGACCGCGTAAGCCAGTGGCCCCAGTTCGGCGGCTGTGGCCTGCGCGCGTTGCAGGTTGATATCGGCAATGGCAACCGTTGCGCCTTCAGCGATATAAGCCTGGGCAAAGACGCGGCCAATACCGCGCGCCGATCCGGTGATCAGCGCGCTTTTACCTTCGAGTCGTTTCATAAGGAAGTCCTGTTTACTTAGGGTAACCGGCGCGTTTCATTTCGCGTTCGGTGGTGGACTGAGCCTCAAGCAGCGCCTGGTCAACCGTCATGCCGCCGGTAAGCGCCGCCGAGAACAGCTTGCCCACCGAGGTGCCGATGGCCTGGAACTCCGGGATGGTCACGTACTGAATGCCCACATACGGCACCGGCTGGGCCGACGGGTGCGCAGGGTCGGCGTGTTTCATCATTTCCAGCGTCACCTGGGCAAACGGCGCGGCCTTCAGGTAAGCCTCGCTGTAGGTGGACTGGCGAGTGCCCGGTGGCACGTTGGTGATGCCTTCTTTGTCGGCGACCAGTTGGATGTAGTCCTTGGAGGTGGCCCAGGCAATAAAGGCCTTGGCGGCGTCCTTGTGTTTGGACGTGGCCGGGATGGCCAGGGACCAGGCATAGAGCCAGGAGGAGCCTTTGTCGGTGACTTCGGTCGGCGCGGCGGCAAACCCTACACTGTCGGCCACTTTGCTCTGGGTTTTGTCGGTGGTGAACGAGCCGGCGACGCTGGCATCCACCCAGATCGCGCACTTGCCGCTGTTGAACAGCGCCAGGGTTTCGTTGAAGCCGTTGCTGGAGACGCCTGGCGGGCCGTAGTTTTTCAGGGTGTTGACGTAATAGTTGGCGGCGGCCGTCCATTCAGGGCTGGTCAGCTGCGGCTTCCACTGTTCGTCGAACCAGCGTGCGCCAAAAGCGTTGGCCATGGTGCTCAACAAGGCGATGTTCTCGCCCCAACCCGCTTTGCCACGCAGGCACATGCCGTATTGGTCTTTATCTTTTACCGTGAGCTTGGCGGCAAACTCGCCGAGCTGGGTCCAGGTCGGATGCGCGGGCATGCTCAGCCCCGCTTGCTTGAACACGTCGGTGCGGTAGTAGGTGACCGTGCTTTCACCATAAAACGGCAACGCATACAGGGTGTTGTTGACCGACAAGCCTTGGCGCACCGAAGGGAAAATATCCTCGGCGTCATAGTTGGCAGGCAGTTCGGTCAGCGGTTCCAGCCAGTGTTTGGCGCCCCACAATGGCGTCTCGTAGGTGCCGATGGTCAGCACATCGAATTGCCCGCCCTGGGTGGCGATATCGGTGGTGAGGCGTTGGCGCAGCACGTTTTCTTCGAGCACCACCCAATTGAGCTTGATGTCCGGGTGCTGCTGCTCGAACACCTTGGACAGGCGCTGCATGCGGATCATGTCACTGTTGTTGACTGTGGCGATGGTCACGGTGTCGGCGGCGTAGCTGGGCATGGCCAGCGCCAGGCCAGTCAGCAGGAACAGCGCGTGTGGGAGCTTGAGCATGGCGGTATCCACCTGTTGTTTTTGTTGTTGAGTTGCGATTACAGCAGCTTGGTCAAGGCCTCACAAACGAATGGCGAATGCGCTGCTGATACTTTTTTAACCCGTACTTGAAAGTCAAAAAAGTATCAGTGCCGGGCAAAATCGGGGGTAGCGCACTGATTGCCGCTACGCGTATTTTGGCGTTATCCAATGTATAAGAGGCATCACCGTGCCCGTCAGCCGCGACAAACTATTCGAACATCGCCCCGCCGAACTCGAAGTGATCCTGCCCGAGCCGGACCACTGTTTTCGCTGGTTCGAACATGACTACCCGTATGACCTGGCGCGCTGGAACCACCACCCCGAGTTTGAGATCCACCTGATCCGCCAAGGCAGTGGCAAGTTGGTAGCGGGCGACTATATCGGTGCGTTCAGCGCCGGGCATGTGGCGCTGATCGGCCCCGACCTGCCCCACGACTGGATCGGCGACCTGGCCCCTGGCGAATACCTGACTGGCCGCGACGTGGTGCTGCAATTCGACGGCGCCGCCCTGTTCGCGCTGCGCAAAACCCTGCCGGAACTCGGCGACTTGCAACCGCTGTTCGAACAGGCCCGACGCGGCCTGGAATTCACGGGTGAGACCGCTGTACAGGCAGCCGGGTTGATGGAAGCCATCGGCAACGCCCAAGGCCTGCAACGGTTGATCCTGTTCCTGCAACTGCTCGACACGCTTAAAAATGCACCGCAAGCACAGGTAGAGGCACTGGCCAGCCCCTGCTATGCGCCCACCCTGGATGCACGCAGCGCCGAACGCATCAACAAAGCCTTCGATTACCTGATGCGCGAGCTGACCGGCGACTTGCGCCTCTCGGTCATCGCCCAGCAACTGCAGATGAGCGAACCCGGCTTCTCACGCTTCTTCAAACGCAACACCGGCCACGGGTTTATAGACCTGATGCGCAAGTTCCGCGTGCAACGCGCCTGCCGCCTGTTGCTGCAAAGCGACATGTCAGTGGCGGACATCTGCTTTGAAGTGGGCTACGCCAACCTGTCCAACTTCAACCGGCACTTTCGCATCGAGATGCACCAGACGCCGAGCGAGTATCGACGCGAAACCGCGATGCATTTATTCAACCGCATCGAGAAATTGACACCCAGCCAATTTTGACCAAAAGGTCGACTAATCCCTGTTTTTTCCATACCGCTCAACCCTTTGAGCAAAGTTGGTACGCCACGTGCAAACGTTTGCGGAACGAACTTGGCCGCCAAGTTCACCACTACCCGCAGAAACGGGTTCCAACCGCGTAAGAATAGGGATTTTCAATGCACCTCACCTCAAGGCGTCCCGCTTGTTTTGGTGTTTCCTTGCTACTGGCCGCCGTTACGGGAGTACTCAGCGCACCCATTTTGGCGCAGCAAAAACCCACCGATGACTCAGCACAGGGCGAAACCCTCAGCCCTGAAACCAAAAGCCCGGAAGCCAGCCCGGTAAAAAAAGGCGTGTACATGTCGGACTGGTTCAACCAGGACCTGACCCTGATCGGCAGCAAAGACATCAGCTTCGGCCCCAAGCCGCAGGATGATGTGTACCTGGAATACGAGTATTTCGGCCGCAAAGGCCCGTTCGAGCTGTATGGCTATATCGACGTGCCGAAAATCCTCGGCATCGGTAACAGTAATGACAAAGGCGCGTGGGACCATGGTTCGCCGGTATTTATGGAGCATGAGCCGCGTATCTCCATCGACTACCTGGCCGGCCGCAGTTTGGCCATCGGTCCGTTCAAGGAATGGTATGTAGCCTTTGACTGGATCTACGACCACGGCAGTAACAAGTCCAACCGCGCCAACACCTTGTACAGCGGCCTGGGCACCGACATCGACACTCATTCGCGGGTCAACCTGTCGGCCAACTTCTATGGGCGCTACCAGTGGGAAAACTACGGCGCGAGCAACGAATACTCGTGGGACGGCTATCGTGCGCAAATGAAGTACATCGTGCCCATCAGCAGCTTCGATAACGGTGCCTCGCTGACCTACATCGGCTTTACCAACTACGATTTCGGCTCGGACTTGCACAAGGACAACCCGGCGCGCACCGCCAATTCATTGGTGGCCACCAACGTGCTGTTGTATTCGTTCACCCACCTGCGCTTCACCCTGGTCGGTCGTTACTTCCACAACGGCGGCAACTGGGAGGATGGCAGCGAGCTGAATTTTGGCGAAGGCAACTTCCGCGCCCGCTCGGATGGCTGGGGCTACTACGCCGGTGTCGGTTACCAATTCTGATCAAGGAGCTATAGATGAACATGCTTACCCGTCTCTCGATGGCCATCGGCCTGGCCTTTTTGCCCCACGTGGTGCTGGCCGATGCTGCGGCGCCGATCAAACCCAAAGTGATGCTGATCACCATGTTCGCCCCCGAGGCGCAAACCTGGATCGACCGCCTGGAACTCAAGCAGGAAGTCCGTGTGCCAGGCCTGTCGGCCGAATACCCGGTGATCCGCTGCAACACCCAGGACGTGTGCCTGCTGGTGACCGGCATGGGCCAGACCAACGCCGCCGCGTCCACACTGGCCCTGGCGTTGTCGCCCAAGTTCGACCTGCGCCAGAGCTACTTCCTGATTGCCGGGATCGCCGGCATCAGCCCTAAACACGGAACCATCGGCACCGCCGCCTGGGCGCATTACCTGGTGGAGTTCGGCACCCAATGGGAGCTGGATTCGCGCGATGCGCCTAAAGACTGGCCAACCGGTTACATCGGCATCAACACCAAAGGCCCCAACGAAAAACCACCGTTGGACTACAAGACCGAAGTATTCGAGCTGAACCCGAAGTTGCAGGCCAAGGCGTTTGCCCTGTCGCAAAAGGTAGAGCTGAGCGAAAGCAAGGAATCCAGCGCCTGGCGTAAACACTACCCGGCCGCACCGGCCAACCAGCCGCCGCAAGTCACGCGCTGCGACACTTTGGCGGGCAACACCTGGTTCTCCGGCACACGCCTGAGCGAACGCGCCGAGGTCTGGACCAAGTTGCTCACCGACAATAAAGGCGAGTACTGCACCACCCAGCAGGAAGATAACTCCACCTATGAAGCCTTGCTGCGCGCCAGCCGTGAAGGGTTGGTGGATATTCAGCGCTTGGCGGTGGTGCGTGCCGGTTCCGATTTCGACCGGCCGTATCCGGGCTACAGCGAGGTGGACAACTTGCTGAAGTATGCCGACCAGGGTGGGTTTGTACCGGCGTTGGAGAACCTGTACCGCACGGGCAATCCGCTGGTACAGGCGATCCTGAAGAACTGGTCGGCCTGGGAAAAAGGCGTCCCTGAAGCCTAGTAAAAATCAAAATGTGGGAGCTGGCTTGCCTGCGATAGCAGTGGATCAGTCAATCATTCTCTGACTGACAGACCGCCATCGCAGGCAAGCCAGCTCCCACACTTTTAAGTCACGGGGTGGGCTACATTCAGCGCCTTGTCGACCAGCAGTTGCACACCTTCCAGCATTCGGCAGATACCCAGCGCGACATTGCGTTGCGAACCCTCGATTTCAAACGCGAGGTGGTTGGCGATATCACTGATGGAAGCCAGATCCTGGGAAGCATTGACCAGCAAGGTTTCCGTACCCAAGTCTGCGCGCACGGTGAAGATGCCTTCGCTGGATTCAGGAATGGGTTTGCCGGGGTTGAGATAGTGATTGATCGCGCGGCAGGCGACTTCGTGCAGGGTGCTGGTGTCGTAGTCTTGATGGACTGGGGGGTTGGGGCTGTCTTTGATCATGGTGGAACTCCGTCGACAAGTGAAGCTGCCAACGCTCGCGGTCAAGCAAGGATAAGGTGGCAGCTGTACGCGGGTTGACCGACCGGTTGTCAACGAACCCGGCATACCCAAAGGTATCCCGCGCACAACTGCCGCGACACAATACCTCAGGCATAAAAAAAACGCCTGAGGTTGGTACTGGGCGTAGCGATTCGTTAACAAGTCGGACGGTCAAATCCGGCCGCTGAATTGGCAGCGACGGCAGTGAGGTTAGTCAGCCCGCTTCCGAGCGACAACCTGAAACCTTTGTGGGAAACGTCCGATCGAGAACAGCCCTCAAGCCTAGTGAAGATCAAAATGTGGGAGCTGGCTTGCCTGCGATAGCGATGGGTCAGTCAATAACTCTCTGACTGACAGACCGCCATCGCAGGCAAGCCAGCTCCCACACTTTTTAACCGCATTAAGGCAGGAAGATGACCTTGTCCGCGCTGCCTTTGTTGACTTCCTCGTAGCACTGCACCCCATCCGCCAACGCCACCTCACGCAACCCTGTCGGCAACGGCAGCGAACCCTCATCAAAAAACCGCCCAAACTGCTCCAGCATCACCGCACATTGCTCGCAGTTGTAGAGCAATGAATTGATGCCCACCACCGAGCCGCCCTTGCGGTACAACGCCAGCGCCGGCAGCTGCACATGCCCATCAACCGGCGCCGCGATGATCGCGATGCGGCCGAACGGGGCCAAACCGGCGACAGCCGCCGGCAGCCAGAAACCGGTGGTGTCGAAGATCACATCGGCGCCGCCCTTGAACACCGCATTCACCTGCCCGCCCAATGCGTCCGGTTGGCCCAGGGCAATCGCGTCAAAGCCCTGCGCCTGCAACGCCTCGACCTGATCCGCTTTGCGCACCGCCGCCAGCACCTGCGCACCGCGAATTTTCGCCAGCGCCAACGCCGCGCTGCCTACAGCACCATTGGCGCCAATCACCAGCAGCCGCGTGCCTTTGCCGACACCGCTGCGCTCCAGCGCATCCCAGGCGGTGGTGTACGGCACGCCGAGGCTGGCGGCTTGGGCAAAGCTTAGATGCGTCGGTTTATGCGCCACGCCTTTCGCCGACACCGTGAGGTACTGCGCGTGGGAGCCGTCGGAAAAAAAACCGAGGTCACGGCCGGTGCCCCACACTGCCTGGCCAACCAGTTGCTGCGGGCCTTCCACCACCACACCGGCAAAGTCCCGGCCGGGAATACGCGGCAACGTCGTGTAGGGAAACCGGCCAAGTACGTTTTTAACGTCGCTGGGGTTCAAACCCGCCGCTTTAACCTGGACCAACACTTCACCGGCAGCCGGCAGCGGCTTGTCGACTTCAACGAAACTGAGGGCGGCGAGGTCGCCGGTGGCGGAAAATTGCAGTGCTTTCATGGCCAATATCCATCGAAGTGAAAAAAGAAATCAGGACAACCAACCGCTGACCAGCTCACGGCCCATGGGCCAGAGCTTCTCGCCGATCAACATCCCCATCAGCCCCACCAGGGCAATGGCAGGCGGCGCGGGTGAGCGAAAGTCCAGGGCACCATAGATCACGCCGACAAACAGGCCGATGGCGAGGGAAATGAGATAGTTCATAGGGGATAGTTCATAGGGTTTACGCCGGGTGGGTTGATGCGCTCAGTGTAGTGAGCACCCCCCCGAAGCATCGGCCAAGTGCTTCAGGATTTCGGCCAAAGCCTCAACCGACGTATTGCGACGGTGCCACACCCAGTTCACGGCGGAACATGTCGCTGAAGCTGCTCGGCGAATAGCCCAAAGAGCGGGCAATGCCGCTCACCGACTGGCCCTGGATCAGTTCCGCCACCGCCGTGGCTAGCTGCACCTGACGGCGCCATTCGGCAAAGCCCATACCGAGGTTGTTCTGGAACAACCGCGCCAGGGTGCGCACGCTGGCACCCGCCGCTTCGGCATGTTGCTCAAAGGGGATTTCCAGCGAGGGCGCCGCCATCACTGCCTGGCAGGCATTGATCAAACGGCGGTCCGCCCCCAGTGGCATGGCAATGCGGATCTGGGAGCGGCGCGCGCGTTGCAACTCCAACAGCGCCAGACCGACTACGGCGTCGTAATAGGCGGTATCACCGTTATCGCCTTGATCAACCAGCGTGACGATCAGCTCACGCAGCAGCCCGCCGACTTCAATCACCTGCACCTGGCTGTCCAGCGTCGCCGCCAAGGCTGGGCGCAGGTAGATATTGCGCATCTGCAAGTCCGAGACCACGCGAATCCCGTGCTCCACACCCGGTGGCAACCACACGGCGCGCTGCGGCGGTACTACCAGGGCTTCGCGCGGTGTTTCAACCCACATCACCCCGCTCATGGCGTAGAGCAACTGGCCCCAGTCGTGGCTGTGTGGCTCCACATACAACCCACGGGGGTAGGTGCGCGCCAGTGGTTGCACGGGGACGGCATGATCAGTGAGGTCGGGAGGCGCGGCCAGGGCCATGAAGCACACATCAATCAAGGGTGAGCGGCCATGGTAATGACCGCCACCCGATAAGCCGAGCGGATTTTTAGCCGTGGGCAGACTTGGCGCACTCGCAACCGGTCGACGAGGCACACGGTTCGCCATGCGCATGGTGCTCGGCGCAGCCTTGGCAGCAGTAGCCCTTGCCGTCTTTCATCACCGCGTTGGTGCCCAGTACGCATTTGCAGTGTGGGCAGGCACAGGTTTTATCAGCCATGTTCAGACTCCTTTTGCATGGTCGTCCAGGTGCAACGGGCGCTGCACCTTAAGCAGTGACTACCGGCAAGGTTTCAAGGTTCACCGCCGTTAATCGGCCAGTAGGCTGTTGCTGCGGTACATGAACACCAGCGCCACTGCCAACAGCA
This sequence comes from Pseudomonas sp. PA-5-4B, assembly GCF_021606215.1. Taxonomy (NCBI): domain Bacteria; kingdom Pseudomonadati; phylum Pseudomonadota; class Gammaproteobacteria; order Pseudomonadales; family Pseudomonadaceae; genus Pseudomonas; species Pseudomonas sp. PA-5-4B. Next base: position 121,488 of record NZ_WKDB01000003.1, read on the forward strand.
GCATTGCCACGATACGGCTGCCCGACAGCTCGATGGCCGGGTTGCCCAGCCAGCCGAAGTTATCGATCAGCATGCCCATGCCCAACTGCCCGACGATCACCGCCACCGTGGCCACTGCCGTCCCCACCACGGGCACTGCGCCGACCATGACCATCATGTACACCACGCCGAACAACGCGCCGGTCAACTGCCATTTGGGCACGTCCAACAAGCTCACCGCCTGTGCGGGTTCGAAGAAGAAAATCAACAGGCCGGTGCTGATCGCCCCGACCGAAAAGGTCAGCAAACTGCTGCGCAACACGCCGACCGCCTGCCCCAGCCGGCCGTTGATCGCGGCTTGCACACTCAGCACCGCACCGGCGGCAATCACCAGTACCAACAACAGAATCAGATTCATCGCTTTAACCCCGTGCAATCAGAACAAGTGCCGCCACAATCAACGCCAGGGCAATCCAGCGTTCGCCATTGACCCGTTTACGCGCGGTGCCGAACCAGCCGAAATGGTCGATCAGCACGCTCTTGCCGACCTGGCCCGAGAGGATCGCGACCATGGTCATGGCGATGCCGATATGCGGCGTGGCCAAAGTCAGCACCACCACGTACATCGGCCCCAAAAAGCCGCCGATCAACTGCCAGCGCGGCAGGTCGGTGAGTGCCGGGCCTTTTTGCGGGCCGCTGAACAGCAGCAGCAAAAACAGAATCGCCGTACCGACGCCAAAGATGCTCAACGTCGCCCACAAATGCCCGACCTGTACACCCAATGGCCCGAGCAAGCCGGCCTCAACCGACAGGCCCATGCCCGCCAGAATCACCAGCGGCAACAGCAGCAATCGCAATAGGTTTTTTTTCGGCCTGGCCTGCGCCACGCCTTCGATGGAACTTGCCTGCATACATCACCTGCGTATCAAAAAAGGAAACATGGTGTGCATTATCCGGTGGCCGTCTTGTGCGATAAATGGGAGCATGCAAATAACACCTTTGCGTATTACGCACAGCACGGAGCCACGATGCAGGGTTTGAATGAACTGAGTTTCAAGGCATTGCGCCTGTTTGTAGCCGTGCTGGATCACGGCAGCTTTTCCGAAGTGGCACGTCGCGAAGGGCTGGCGCCCTCCTCCATCTCACGGCAAATCCAATTGATGGAACAGGCGCTCGGCCAGCAATTGCTCTACCGCCATACGCGTGCGGTCAGCCCCACCGAAGCCGGGCGGCTACTGGGGCGTCATGCGCGCCTGATGCTGGAACAGTTGGAGGCCGCCGGCCAGGCCCTGCAAGAGCAGGAAAGCGAACCCAGCGGGCTGGTGCGCATCAACGCGCCGATGGTATTCGGCCAACGCCACCTGTCACCGTGGCTGGGCGAGTTGTGCCGTCGCTACCCCAAGCTACAGTTGGATATCCAGCAAACCGACACCTACGTCGACCCGCTGCAAGACGGCACCGACCTGCTGTTTCGCATCGGCGTGCTGAACGACTCCAGCATGCAGGCGCGCATCTTCGCGCCCCAGCGTTTTCGCCTCGCCGCCAGCCCCGCCTACCTGGCCCGGCATGGCACGCCGCGCCACCCCGAAGAACTGGCCAACCATCAATGCCTGGCCTACAAAGGCATCACCGGCCAGCAGCGCTGGTTCTTCCGCCGCGGCCAGGGCGACTGGACGCCTTACAGCGTCAAAGGCCCGATCACCGGCAACCACGCCGACACCCTCACCCACGCGGCGGAACAAGGCCTTGGGCTGGTGGTGTTTCCGTCCTGGCTGATCGGCGAAGGCTTGCGCGCCGGCACCTTGCAGGCGGTACTCACGGAGTACGACGTGGCCACCACCCTTGAACCGCAACAGATTGCCGCGCTGTGGCCAGGCAGCCGGCGGCTGTCGCTGAAGGTGCGCACGGTGATTGATTATTTTGTGGAGTGTTTTGGAGCGGTGCCGTATTGGGATCGGTGAGGCTCCTCCCTCTCACTGGAAAAGCATTGGAAGGTAAAAATTCCTCGTGGGAAAAGTAGGCCCGTTCTGATTTTTCGGGCCACTATTTCAGACACGGCATATGGCAGGCAGACTTTGGCTCAATCTTTTTTTGGAGAGGTGCCATGGGTTTCGTTTATCAAAAACAATCGCGCTCTGAACGCGCGGCTAAAGCCGGTCGTCATGCCGTCTTTGATAGCTCAGCTGATTTTGGCTATATTTGGCCAAAATATGGAGATCGCCACATGATTACCGTACCGCTGGGTGAAGCAAAAAATAATCTGTCAAAGCTGGTCGATGAGGCTGCTGCTGGCAAAGTGATCACCATCGCCAAGCATGGGCGTGCGATGGCACAGCTCGTCCCCGTAGGAAAGGCCAAAGGCCGCCGGATTGGCGCAATGAAAGGCAAGCTCATTATCCCCGAAGACTTTGATGCGCCTTTACCCGATGACCTGCTGGATGCGTTTGAGGTCAACCCTTTATGAGGGTGCTATTGGATACCCATATTCTGCTGTGGACACTGAGTGATGACCCCAGGCTATCCAATAAAGCCAAAAAATTGATTGAAGACGCTGCTGAGATTTACGTCAGCGCTGCAACCTTCTGGGAAATGGCGATCAAGGTAGGCTTGGGAAAGCTCGAGGTGCAGCTGGATGAAATTCGTGAATACTGCCTGGAGAGCGGTTTCACCGAATTGCCGATCACCCCAGAACACGCGATTGCAGTGAAGGATCTTGAGCACCACCATAAAGACCCGTTCGACCGGCTTATCGTTGCGGCAGCCATGAGCGAGCCGATGAAACTGCTGACGGCCGATCCGCAGGTTGCCCAGTACACATCCTTGGCAATTCTGGTGTAGACCGCGTTGGAGCGATCACACGTTTAAGTCAAAACAACCACTGCCCAATCAACCACGCATTCGCCCCACTGATCAGCGCAAACAGAAACCACGCCAGTAACCGCGTGGGCAAGCGGTTAACGAAGGGCCCCATCAGTTGCTTGTCGTCAGTCATGCGGATCAGCGGGTACAACGCGAAAGGCAGCTGCAGGCTGAGCACCACCTGGCTCAGAATCAGCAGTTTGCCGATGGCATCGTCGCCCATCAGCCACACCCCCAGGAACGCTGGGATCAGCGCCAATCCGCGCGTGATCAGGCGCCGCTGCCAGCACGGGATGCGCAGGTTGAGGTAACCCTCCATGATCACTTGCCCGGCGATGGTGCCGGTAAAGGTCGAACTCTGCCCCGAAGCCAACAAGGCGATGCCGAACAGGATGCTGGCGAAGGCGCCTCCCACCAATGGGTCAAGCAGGTGATAGGCGTCCTGGATCTCGACCACTTCGGTGTGGCCGGTCTTGTAAAACGCGGCGGCGGCCAACACCAGGATCGCGGCGTTGACCAGCAACGCCAGGGCCAGGGAGCCGATGGTGTCGATACGCGCCAGCTTGACCGCGTCCTGTTTGCTGGCGAGGTCTTTGCCAATCAGGCGGGTCTGCACAATCGAGGTGTGCAAATAGAGGTTATGCGGCATCACCGTGGCGCCAAGGATACCGATAGCCAAATACAACGGCGCTGCATCGCTGATGGCCGCCAGTGACGGGGTAAAGCCACTGAGTACGTCCGGCCAGTAAGGTTTGATCAGCACCAGTTCGATAAAGAAACACACGCCAATGGTTGCAACCAGCGCCAGCATGATCGCTTCCAGGCGGCGGAAACCGCGGTTTTGCAGGGCCAGGATCAATAGTGTGTCGAACGCGGTGATCACAATACCGGTCGTCAGCGATACGCCGAGCAACAAGTGAAATGCCAAGGCGCAACCGAGGACTTCAGCCAGGTCGGTAGCGATAATGGAGATTTCCGCCAACACCCATTGCGTGCGCGCGGAGCGTTTGCTGTAGCGCTCACGGCACAGTTGCGCGAGGTCTTTGCCGGTGGCGATGCCCAGGCGCGAACACAGGCACTGCACCGCCATCCCGGCCAGGCTGGCCAGCAGCACCACGAATAGCAGGCTGTAGCCGTAACGAGAACCGGCTTCGATGGCGGTAGCCCAATTGCCGGGGTCCATGTAGCCGATGGAGATCAGCAGGCCGGGGCCGGCAAACATCAGCGCCCGTTTGAAAAACGAGGCCTTGGGGTCGACGATAACGGAGCCGGCCACTTCCGGCGGGCAGAACGGGGCAGTGGCGATTTTCGGCAGGCTGAATTTCACGCGGTATCCCAGGCAAACACACAAGTCAGGGCCGCAGCTTATCAGTCCGACGCGACCGTGCGCATCACCGTCTCCCGGGGCAAGTCGAACGCTTCGACGACTTGCACCACCAGGTCCATCTCCTGGTTCAACGCTTCGCGCTCCATGCGCTGGCGAATCACGCCAATCACCAAGACCGCCAAGGTGGTGATCGAATAGGCCGGGCCGGAAAGCGCTCGCACGCCCGTTACCAGCAACATCGCCGCCGCCAGCGCCTGGCCCACCAGCGGAATTGCGGTGGCCGCGCCGCGCCGCAAGATAAACCCGGTGAGCCCCGCCAACGCCGTGCCGCTCAGGGCGGTGGTGGCCGAGCGGCCGATATCGATACGATTGAACAGGCCCTGCTCTTTTTGCGCGGCCGCCTTAAGCTCGGCGTCGAAGGCCTGGCGGTCGGCGCGACTGAGTTTGTCCTTGTACTGCTCGATGAGCTTTTCCGCGACCTGTGCCTCGATATCTGCCAGCACCACGGTTTCAAGCGGCCCATCGAACTTGATGCCCAGCCGCTGTGCGACATCTTCGGCGATCTGGCGATAACTCACGCCATGGCCACGGGCGATGTTCATAAAGCTGTCACCGCCCATGCGTTGCAGCTCGATGGCCAGTTTCAGCGGTTCACGTACATCGGCATCGATCGAGGCACTGCGTTTTTGTGCCATCAACTCAGCCAGAAACTTAAGCTCCTCCGGCCGCGCCTGCACCAGCGCGGGGAACAGTTCCACGTCCTCCTCGGCAAAACGCACTTCGCTGCTGCGCAGGTCAGCGCGGATAAGGCCACGCCGTTCCTGCAGCAGGTCGGTGTACTGCACCACCGTTTTCAACTGCGGCCAGTAGGCGGCGTGGTCGAAGGTGGCCAGGTGCACATTGGTGACCTTGGCCTTGAGTGCGGGGGTGACGTCGATCGCATACCGGCCTATGCAGCGCTCGGTGTCCGGCTTGATGGCAAGCGCCCAGTCCTTGCTGGAGTAGCAATTGATCACGCGCCCTTTGAGGGGCGCCGACACTTCATCCCAGGGGCTGGACGTACTGATCGCGCCACCCATCAGCAACACATTGTTAAGCGGCAATTGGCGGGCGACCTCGGGGCTGGCCAGCAGACTCTTGACCAGGATACGCGCGCCCAGGGAATGCCCGATCAGGTTGATGCGCCGCACGGGCAGCGCTTCGCCGTGCAGGTAATGGGCAAGCTCAGGCAATAGCGTCTTGGCCACTTCATCGACACGCGCCTCGACACTTTTGTAATGGTCGAGAAAGTAGGCAATCGCACGGCCCACACCCACGGTTGCCGCGCCCAGGCCGCCACCGCCAAGCATTGCGGTAATCACATCTTTAAAGGGAGCAAAAAGGTTTTCCAGAAAGTGACCCGCCGGCCAGAACAGCATCAGGTTGGTCGAGCCTTCGATGCTTGCCAGTTGTTGCGTGAAATTGCCCAGTTGCTGGCGGTTGAAGAACGCCGAATAACCGTGAACATAGAGATTGAGCACATCCCCCTGAGGCTCGCCACACAACAGAAACGTGGGCTTGCGGGTGCGGTGCATTTCATCCCACTGGTGTTGCATGGGCCGGTGACTCCTGATGACGGTGGGCGGCGATAGTAACAAAGCAGGACCGCCTGCAAGGTGAATCCTGACCAGCGTGTGAGCTTTTTAGAACAACGACACGGCCTTGGACTTGGCCAGGTAGCGCGCCGGGGAATCGCCCAGGTGACGGCGGAACAGCGCGGTGAAGGCGCTGGGGCTGCTGAAGCCCAATGCAAATGCGACCTCGGTGATCGAGGCGCCGTGGCTGAGTTGCGCGGTGGCCTCCAGCAGGCAGACTTGCTGGCGCCACGCCACGAAGGTCATGCCGGTGCTTTCCAGGAAGTGACGAGTAAAGGTCCGCCGGCTCATGCTCGACCAACTGGCCATTTGATCGAGGGACACGGTTTGCGCAGGCGCGTCCAGAAAGCGCTGGCAAGCCCTCGCCAAACGCGGTTCAGAGGGCAGCGGCGCACTGAGGGGCAAGGCCGATAGCGTACTGATTTCGTCGATCAGCAGCGTCAATACACAGTGCCGCCGCACCTCGGACGTTGCCGATGCCCCGCACGTCAATGCCGCTTCCAGAAGATGCCTGAGCAGTGGCGACACCTCGAAAACCTGGCAGTGTCCCTGCAGCCCTGCGCGCTCGGCGGCTTGAGCATCGAGGTAGGTATTGAGCATCACCACATCGCCGCGCATGTGCATTTCATGGGCAATGCCACCGGGCACCCAGACGGCCCGCTGCGGCGGCACCACCCAGTTGCCCAGGTCGGTGAACATTCTTAAGGCACCGGTGGAAGCATAGGCAAACTGGCCGCGCGGGTGCGTATGCCGGGCAAACACACTGCCGCATGGGTATTCACGCAGGGTCACAAGCGCTTCGGGGTCGTTGTCGTTAAAGGTCGGAATCATGGCCCGATCTTGTCAAAGTATGACCTGACATGGCAAGCGGGCCATACGCCCGAGCTCTAACCTTCAACCCTTTGAAGCAACCGGTTCGAAGGAACGTCCATGCACAAGAAACACCTGGCACTTGCCCTGTTGGTCACGCTGGCCTGGGGGCTGAATTTCCCCATCACCAAACTGGGCCTGCGGGCCATCGACCCTTTTTTACTCACCGGCCTGCGCTTCGCCCTCGCCGCCTTGCCCCTGGTGTTCGTCATCAAGCGCCCCGCCGTGCCATTCGGTTATGTAGCGGCCTATGGCGTGATCTTCGGGCTGGGCATGTGGGGTGTGATCAACTATGGCATCCAGCTTGGGGTGAGCCCGGGGATTGCCTCATTGCTCATCCAGCTCAGCGTGTTTTTCACCCTGGGTTGGGGCTGCGTGCTATTCAAGGAGAAAATTCGCGGCGCGCAGTGGGCCGGGGCTTTTCTGGCCTTGATCGGATTAACCGGGATCATCGCCAACCAGCAAGGCGAACACGCTGCGCTCGGCGTGCTGATGATCGTGTTCAGCGCACTGGCGTGGAGCATCGGCAACGTCATCATCAAGACGTCGGGGGTTAAAGAAATCTTTTCGTTCATGGTCTGGGCCAGCCTGTTTCCGCCAATCCCGCTGTTCCTGATGGCCTGGTGGGTGCACGGCGACGGTGCGTTCGTAAGCCTCCCCGCCAACCTAGACCTCACCGCCGTGTGGTCGCTGCTGTTTCAGGTTTACCTGGCCACGCACTTTGCTTACTGGGGCTGGAACACGTTGCTCAAGGCGTACCCCGTGTCCACGGTAGCGCCGCTGTCGCTATTGATCCCGGTGTTCGGGATTGCCAGTTCGATGTTGATACTGGGCGAGCGTGTTTCCACAGCCAATCTGGTCTTTATCGCAGTGATTATCAGCGGCTTGGCAGTCGGGCTTTATCGCAAACCGATTGTGCATACCAGTAGATAGTCATGACAGAAACTTGGTATATTGTTCGCGCATTCGCTCTATTAGCATTCGTCGGATCGTGTATTCAATCGAGGAAATACCATGAGCATGCCCGAATTTTTTGTCACCCCAGGCTATGGCGATACCATGCGCGAACACCTGCACTATTCCCAAGCAGTGAAAATCGGTAACCGCGTGGAAACGTCAGGCCAGGGCGGCTGGGACGATGAGTTCCAGATCCCCGCCGACCTCAGTGAAGAAATCGCCCAGGCGTTTCACAACCTGGACCGAACCCTGGCCACCGCCGGCGCGGGTTGGGAGCATGTGATTCACATAAACTCCTACCACGTCGGTGGGTTTGCACCTGAGGTCAACGAAGCGATGGTCCAGCAATACCGGCGCTACATGCCCCACCATGCGCCGATCTGGACGCAAGTCGGCGTCGAGGCCCTGGGACTGCCGACCATGCGCGTGGAGATACGCGTAACCGCGATTATTCCCTGACCCCAAACGTGCGGATCACCCACTCGGTAAAGACCTTGAGCCGCGCACTCTGATGACGGTTAGGTGGGTAGAGGATATGCAATGGCGTGGCCGGGCGCGACCAACCCGGCAGCACCTCAACCAACTGGCCGGTATCGAGGTAGTGCTGCACGATCGACTTGAAGTGCTGCCCCACACCAAGGCCCGCGAGCAGCATTTCCTTGAGGCCGTTGCCTTCGTTAGTCGAAAAAGCGCAGTCGTTGACCTCGATACGTTGCTGGCCCTGCTCAAAAATCAGCGGCTCCGGCTTGCCCGACCCAGCAAAAAAATACCCGGCCCTGAGGTGGTTGTTTACAAGGTCTTCGGGCGAAACCGGCAAACCCCGGCGCGCCACGTAACTGGGTGCCGCACAGGTCAGGTATTCAAGGTCCGCCACCTTGCGCCCGATCATCGCCATGTCTTCCAGCTTGCCAGCACGGATCACGCAATCGGCGCCCTCCCCGACGATATTCACCGCACGGTCGCTGATGCCCAAGGCGATGGTGATATCGGGGTACTCACGATGAAAGTCCACCAACGCCGGAATCAACAGGCAATTGGCAAACGAGGCCGGTGCATCCACGCGCAGGTGCCCGCCGGGCTTGAGGATCTGCCCGCGTGCGGCGCTGTCCACTTCATCCAGCTCAGCCACCAGCCGTCGCGCATGGCGGTAATACTCCAGCCCTTCAAGCGTGGGCGCCAGGGCGCGGGTGGTTCGGTGCATCAGCTGGGTGCCCAGGTGTCTTTCCAGGTCAGTGATGAGTTTGCTGACGGTAGAGCGTGGCAGCGCCAACTGGTCGGATGCACGGCTGAATGAACCGGTATCGACAACACGGACGAAGGCGCGCATGGCCAGGAGCTGATTCATCGGGGTGGTCCACTGTGACTTAGTGAGCGAAGTTGTCGATCTTGACCTGGCCATCCGGGAAGGTCGCGATGATTTCCAACTCGCCGCCCATCGCCCGGATGTAGTCACGCAGCGTGCTGATGTACATGTCGGTACGCCGCTCCATCTTGGAAACCGCTGCCTGGTTGATATTCAACGCCTTGGCCAGGCTTTCCTGGCTCAGTTGCTGGGCCTTGCGCAGCTCATGCAGGGGCATTTCCTTGAGGTGCTGGCGGAACAGCTGCTCGGCTTCGGCACGCGATTGCGGGGTCATGCGCGCTTGAAGTTCAGCGAATTTTTTAGCCATGGTGACGGGCCTCTTTACGCAATGTTTGCAAATGGATGTCGTACACATTTTCGGCCAAGGGCACATGCACCTCGTACCACCTGGGGTGTGCGGCTTTATCGCCGCCGATCAGCAGGACAGCGCAGCGCCGGGGATCAAATGCATACAGCACTCGATAGGGCCGGCCGGCGTGCCGGACCCGCAGTTCCCGCAGGTTGCCATGCCGGGAACCCTTGATATCACTGGTATGGGGGAAGCCCAGGCCAGGCCCTAAAAGCCCCAGCAGATCAACGCTGGCGGACACGGAGACTTGCTCCTTTGCGCCCAGTTCATCCCACCATTCTGCGAATTCATCCGTGTATTCAACGTCCCAATCCATGCGAATATGCCACCTAAGGAATATAAACTCAAGGGCATACTTTAGATTCAGAAAAGACTGCATTACCAGCCGGGTTCCAGGGGAAATTGTTTGTACATCCTTCTGACCAGACGCTGAGCAACAACCCTGCCCTATTGGCAAACCATCGAATAGCGTTAAGAAATACTTCCAAAAAAAAACCGCCCTTTCGGGCGGTTAAAAATACTCGGCTTTGATCAGAAACCGAGGGAGAAGCTGATCGTCATCGCATGGTCTTTATCGTTGCGCGACAGTTGGCCGGAATAGCCCAGGCCCAACTTGCCATTCTGACTGATCTGGTAGTCCACGCCCGCCTCCACCACCGCGCTGTCCTTGGCGATCGGCACACCTTGGGTGCTGAACGATGCACCGCCGTTGATAAAGCTCAGGTCGGCATCCGGCTTGGTGTCGCCAAAGGCATGACGCCAGCCGATGCTGCCCCGTGGGTTGATTTTCGAGCCGTTACCCAAGGTGATGGTCTGGCCGATGCGCACGCCCAGGGTCGAGAAGGTCACGTCCTGATCGGCATCACCGCGCAGGGCCGCCGAACCGCCTTTCTCCTTGATCGTGTCGCTGTCGTAGTTGACGTAAGCCAGGCCGGCGAACGGTTCTACTACCACTTTGCCGGTTTCAATGGTGTAGCCCACTTCACCGAACACTTGCGCGCTGCGCGCTTTGTAGTCGGCTTTGAGGCGTTGCCCCACGCCGCCTACGGCCACATCGCGTTTGCTTTCGATGTCGTGCCAGCTGTATGCCACGCCCATGCGAGCGGCGAAGGCTTCCTGCTGGTACGCGGTGTAGGCCATCAAGTGGTAGCTGTCGACGTCGGCGCTGGAGCTGCGGCGCTTGGCGTCCAGGTCGCTGCGGGTGTAGCCGGCGGCCACACCGACGCGCCAGGCGTCATCCACTTGTTTGTCGGTGCCGAGCAGGAAGCCGCCGAGGTTGCGGTCCAGCTTGGCGGTGTTGCTGTCGCCGCCCATGTGGCCCCAGGTGCCCAACACACGCATCCAGCCGACCATCTCGCCGTGGCAACCGGCGCTGCTCAGGCGGTTTTCGCTGGGTGCCAGGCTGTTGCGTGGGTCATCTTCGCGGTAGCAGCCGGGCTGACGCAGGCGCTCGTTGACTGCGTCACGCACGTAACGCGAATCTTCGAGCATGGCGCTGGCGGTGCTGGCATGAATCTCCCCGGACAAGCTGTCGAACGCGGCGCGCGCCCCGGCAACATTGGAGTTGAGCAGCGCGTTCTGCACCGTTGCGCCACCCACCGCGGCACCGCTGTCCAACGCGGCGGCCACGCCACGTTGGTTACCAGTGGCTGCCACGCTGGCGTAGCTGACGTTGTTGCGGCTAACCGCCAGCGCCACCTGAGTAGGGCTGTAGTTCAACGCGGTATTGAGGAATGCCAGGTTCTCCAGATTGGTGGTGCCGAAGGTGCCGTTCACTGCACCCGCCGTGAGCAGCGTGTAGGTGGCCGGGCCGGCGTACGGCGCCAGGTTGACCACATTCAACGTGCCGCCCAGGTTCGCCGTACCCCCAACGGCCAGGGAGCCGGTCGACGATGGGGTGATGAGCAGGTTCAACGCGCCGGTACTGCCATTAGTGAAGTTACCGGCCACCGTCAGCTTACCGTTATCAGGTGTGACGCTGCCGTTGTTGACCAACGCGCCGACGCTGCCGTTGCCGGTCAGGCCTGCACCGTTGGCGACGGTCACCTGCCCACCAAACACCGCACCTGGGTTGGCCGCGTTGCCGACTTGCAGTACGCCCTGGTCCACCGCCACCGTGCCGCTGAATGGCTGGTTGCCGGTCAGCAACAGCGCGCCTGCGCCTTGTTTGGTAATGCTGCCGGTTCCGCTCAATACACCATTAAAGGTGCCGTTAGTGGGTTGGACAAACAACAGTTGCGCATTGTTGAGGATGCGACCCTGCAAGCTCAGCGTGTTACCGGCCAGCGTACCGCCACTGACGGTCGTGCCACCGGAATAGGTGTTGGCGCCGGTCAACAGCAAGGTGCCGGCGTCAAGTTTGTTGATCGACCCGGCCCCCACGATTGGCGCAGCCACTTCGGTAGTGACGCCCGAATTGACACGCACCACTGCGGCACCGGTTGGCGACAAGGTCCCACCTGCGCCTGCCGTCAGCGTGTAACCAGGGTCAAGGAATTGCAGGCCAGTGAAGCCTTGGTTGCCGACCACAGTGACAGTACCGCCCTGCCCGCCGAACACGGCAAACTGGTTATTTGACGCCTGGCCCTGGGTACCGGTTGGATCGGTCCAGTTGGTGCCTGGGCCCCAGGTACCACTGCCGCCGGTGATAGTGCCGTCAGGGTTGGTGGTGCCGCCGTTCCAGAACTGGATTTGCCCCGGCGTGGTTTGCACCAGCAGGTTCAGTTGGTTGGCCAGCGCCGTTTGCAGGCTCAGATTACCCACGCCGACCGGCAGCGAGCCGAGGGTCAGGCCGTTGTCGGTCAACGCGCCGCCGTAGCGGAACAGTTGATAAACGCCGAGTCCGAAGCCCCCGGCATCGGTAACGTTGAGCGTGCCATCAAGGGTCAGGTTGCCCGCCACATTCACCGCCGTGGTGGATGCGCCAGGCGCGCCGAGGGCGAAGTCCAGGGCAGTGCCCGACGACAACGCCAGCGAACCCACCGACAGCGGCGTCGCCGCCCCGGCCTTGAGGGTCGAGCCATCGGCCATCGTCACAGCACCGCCCAGGCTGCCGCTGCCGCCAAGGGTCGCGCCGCTGGCTACCTGCACCGCTGCGCTGTTCAAGGTGCCGTTGACCAGCAAGCTGCCGGCGTTGACGTTGGTGTTGCCGGTCAAGGTGTTGTTGCCAGTCAACAGCAACGCGCCGGTGCCGGTTTTATTCAGCACGCCTGCGCCGGTAAGGTTGCCGGTGTAGGTGCCATCGGTGCCTTGCTCGAAGGTCAGGGCCGCATTGTTGGCAATCGCGCCTTGCAAGCTTTTGGTGTTGCCGGTGGTGGTGCCGCCGTTAAGGGTGGTGCCACCGCTGTAGGTGTTGGCGCCGGTCAACAGCAGCGCACCGTTGCCGTTTTTCACCAGGCTGCCGGTGCCGCTGACCACGCCGTTAAGCGCTAGTGCATTGCTGCCGACCAGGGTCAGCGGCCCACTCAGGCTGATGGCGTTGGCCAGTTGCAGGTCGGTGCTGCCATCCAGCGCCGCAGCGCCGCCGACGGTGAGCGCGCCGCTGCCCAATGCGGCGTTATTGCCCAGGGTCAGTTGCCCGGCGTTCAGGCCGGTGCCGCCACTGTAGGTGTTGGCGCCGTTGAGCGTCAGGGTTGCCGCGCCTTTTTTCAGCAGGCTGCCATTGCCGCTGATACTGCCGTTAAGCGTCAGCGCATTGCTGCCGCCGATGGCCAGTGCACCATTGAGTACCGCAGCGTTGCCGAGTGTGACGGCCGCGTTGCTGTCCAGGGTGGTGCCGTCGGCCGCCGTCAGTGCGCCACTGCCCAGCGCGCTGTTATTGCCGACTACCAGCGTGCCGCCATTGAGTGCAGTGCCGCCGGTGTAGGTGTTGGTGCCGTTAAGCACCAAGGTGCCAGTGTCGAGTTTGGCCAGGGTGCCAGCACCACCGAGCGTGACGCCCAACGTTGCGGTGGCGTTCGGGTCGACACGGATCGCCGTGTTGCCGGTGCCGCCATTCACCAGGTTGAGCACGCCCGCCGTGCCGGAGGCCAGGTTGTAGCCATCGGTGACGAACTGCATGCCGGTGAGGTTTTGCGTGCCCTCCACGGTCACGTTACCCGCCGCGCCCTGGAACACTGCAAAGCTGTTGTTCCAGTTCTGGTTGAGGGTGCCGTCAACGTTGGTCCAGTTGGTGGTGCCAGTGCCCCAGGTGCCGTTGCCGCCGTCGATGGCGCCGTTGCCGATCAGGTTGGCGCCGTCCCAGAACTGCACGGTGGTATTGGGCGCAGTCACCAGCAGGTTGACCTTGTTGCTGATGGCCGTCTGCACTTGCACATCGCCCGGAATCACACTGCCCGGCAAACTGCCAAGGGCCAGGCCATTATTGGTGAGTGCCCCGCCGTAGTTGATGATGTTGTAGACGCCGCTGCCAAAGCCGCCGATATCGGTGACGTTGAGTTTGCCGCCCAAGGTCAGATCACCGCCGACATTCAGCAGCCCGCTGCCACCGCCCACCACCGGCACGCCGAGGCCGACGTCCAGGTTGGCGTTATTACCCAGCACCAACGAGCCCACCGACAGCGTGCTGCCGGCGTTCAGGCCGATGTGCCCGCCATCAGCCACCGTCACCGCACCCGCTAATGAGCCAGTACCGGCCAGCGTCGCGCCGTTGTTCACCACCACCGTGTCACTGGCCAGTGAGCCGCTCACATTTAAAGTGCCGCCATTGACGTTGGCCGCGCCGCTGATCCCATTGGTGCCGCTCAGGTTGAGCACGCCGGTGCCGTTTTTATCCAGGTTACCGGCACCGTTGAGCGTGCCTGCAAAGGTGTTGTCGAGGTTGCTGCCACCCACCGCCAGCGTGCTGCCGCCCGCCACTTGAATCGCGCCGGTACCGGTCAGGGTATTGAGGCTGGCATTGCCACCCAGGTTGAGGCTGGCACCGCTGCCGACGTTGACGCCGGTGGTGTTGCCCAAGGCCGCGTTACCTGTAGTGGTCACACTGCCGCCGAGCACATTGAGTGGACCGGTGAAGGTGTTGTTACCACTGAGCAGCAAGTCCGCCGCGCCATTTTTGATCAACGCTGCATTGCCGGCCAACACACCCGCCAGGGTCAGGTTGTTGTTACCGGCCACACTGAGGTCGGCATTCAAGTTGACGGCGTTCGCCAATACCAGCGGCACGCTGTTATCCAACGTACTTGCTCCATTGACGGTCAAGGCGCCGGAACCCAAGCCCGTGGCATTGCCGACAGTCAGCGTACCGGCCGCGAGGGTGGTGCCGCCGCTGTAGGTATTGGCGCCGTTGAGGGTCAGGTTGGCAGTGCCGTTCTTGATCAGCGATCCGGTGCCATCAACCACACCGCCAAGCGCCAGGTCGTTGCTGCCAACCACGGTCAGCGCAGCATTGAGCGTGGTGTTATTGGCCAGCGCCACTGCGGCACTGGTATCCAGCGTCGCTGCGCCGTTGACGGCCAGGCTGCCGGTGCCAAGTGCCGAACCATTGCCCAGTACCAAGCCACCTGCGTTCAACTGCGTACCGCCGAGGTAAGCATTGTTGCCGTTGAGTGTCAGGTTGCCCGCCCCACTTTTAGCCAGGCTGCCAGCCCCGGTGACCAACCCATCAAGGGTCAGGTCGGCGCTGCCGAGAATGCCCAGGTTGCCCGCCAGGTTCACGGCATTTGCCAGGGTGACTGCACTGCTGGTATCGAGCGTGGTGCCTGCCGCCGCATTCAGCGCGCCGGTGCCCAGCGCAGTGTTAGAGGCCAGGATCAACCCGCCGGCGTTCAATGCCGTCGGCCCTGCATAGGTGTTGTTGCCACTCAAGGTCAGGCTGGCGATGCCGTTTTTGATCAGGCTACCGGTGCCGGCCACGCTGCCGGCCAGGGTCAGCGCGTTGCTGCCGCCGACTGTCAGCGTGCCGTTGACGTTCACATCATTGGCCAGGCTGACAGCGGCATTGCTGTCCAGGGTGGTGCCATTGGACGCGGTCAACGCACCGCTGCCCAACGCACTGTTATTGCCGACCACCAACGTACCGCCATTGAGCGCGGTGCCGCCGGTGTAGGTGTTGGCGCCATTGAGCACCAAGGTGCCCGCATCCAGCTTGGCCAGAGTACCGCCGCCATTGAGGGTGACGCCCAGGGTCGCGGTGGCATTCGGATCAACGCGCACGGCGGTGTTGCCGCCGGTGCCGTTGAACAAGGTCAAG
This sequence comes from Pseudomonas sp. PA-5-4B, assembly GCF_021606215.1. NCBI lineage: Bacteria > Pseudomonadati > Pseudomonadota > Gammaproteobacteria > Pseudomonadales > Pseudomonadaceae > Pseudomonas > Pseudomonas sp. PA-5-4B. Next base: position 137,016 of record NZ_WKDB01000003.1, read on the forward strand.
GCCCCCGCCGTGCCGCCGACCACGTTGTAGCCGTCGGTGACAAATTGCAGGCCGGTAATCGCTTGGGCGCCGTCCACGCTGACAGTACCCGCCGCGCCCTGGAAGACCGCAAAGCTGTTTGGCGCCCAGGCAGCGTTGAACGAACCGTTGACGCCTGTCCAGTTGGTGGCGCCACTTGTCCAGGTACCGCTGCCGCCCTCGATGCTGCCGTTACCGGTGGTCTGGCTACCGTCCCAGAACTGCACGGTGGTGTTGCCGTTGACCAGCAGGTTGATCTGGTTGCCGATCGCTGTTTGCAGGTCCAGGTCGGTGGCCGGGATATTCACCGGCAAGCTGCCCAGCTGCAGGCCGTTATTGGTCAGGCCGCCGGTGTAGTCGATCAACCGGTAGATACCGGGGCCGAAGCCACCGATATCGCTGACATTCAGCGTGCCGTCCAGGGTCAGGTTACCGCCCACATGAATCAGCGCCGTGCCGCCGGTAGACGGGGCGCCGAGCCCGGCATCGAGGTTGGAGTTGGTATTGAGCACCAGCGAGCCGACTGTCAGGGTGTTGCCCGAGTTGACGGCCAGGTGGCCACCGTCGGCAATGTTGACGGCCCCCACCAGGGTGCCGGTGCCGCCGAGGGTGGCGCCATTAGCCACGTTCACGTTGGTACTGGCCAGCGCGCCGTTGACCAGCAGGCTGCCGGCGTTGACCTGGGTGTCACCGGTCAACACGCTGAGGCCGCCGAGGGTCAAGGCACCGCTGCCGATTTTGTTGAGACCGCCCAACCCGGCGAGTACGCCGCCGAACGTGCTGTCGAGGTTATTGCTGCCGACACTCAAGGTGCTGCCGGTGCCAACAACGGCCACGCCGGTGCCGGTGAGTTCACCCAGGCTGGCCGAGCCACCCAGGTTCAATTGCGTACCACTCCCCAGGTTGACCCCGGCGCCTGCGCCCAGCGCGCCATTACCCACGGTGGTAAGGCTGCCTGCTTGCACATCGAACAGGCCGGAGAAGGTGTTGTTGCCAGTCAGGGCCAGGTCGCCAGTGCCGGTTTTGATCAGATTGGCGCTCCCCCCCACCACACCCGCCAGCGTCAGGTTGTTATTCAGGCTGCCCACCGTGAGGTTGGCGTTGACGTTGACCGCATTGGCCAGCACCAGTGGCGTGCCATTGTTTAGGTTGGCCGCGCCGCCCACCGTCAAGGCGCCCGTCCCGAGGGCTGTCGCGGTGCCCAGGGTCAAGGTACCCGCATTGAGGGTCGTTCCGCCGCTGTAGGCATTGAGGCCATTAAGGGTCAGGTTGGCCGCGCCATCCTTGACCAGCGCGCCGGTGCCCGTGAGCAGGCCACCCAGGGTCAGGTCATTGTTGCCAGCCACCGTCAACGCAGCGTTCAGCACAGCACCATTGCCGATGCTCAGCGCGCTGCTGTTATCGAGCGTCGAAGCACCCCCCACCGTCAGGTTGCCCAGGCCCAGCGCGAGGTTATTGCCCAGGGTCAATGTGCCCGCGTTCAGCGTCATGCCGCCGAGGTAGGTATTAGCACCATTGAGGATCAGGTTGGCTGCGCCATTTTTCGTCAGGCTGCCAGCACCATTGATTGCACCGCCCAAGGTCAGGTCAGCCGTGCCGCCTATACCCAGGTTGCCTGCCAGGTTGATCGCGTTATTGGCAGTGACCGCCGCACTGGCATCCAGTGTCGTGCCGCCAGCCGCATTCAACGCGCCAGCGCCCAAGGCATTGTTGGCGGCCAGGATCAGCCCACCCGCGTTCAAGGCCACAGGCCCGAGGAAAGTGTTACTTGCGCCCAGGGTCAAAGTGGCCGCGCCGTTTTTGATCAGGCCGCCAACGCCGCTGATCCCGCCATTAAGGGTCAGCGCGTTGCCGCCCGCGACAGTGGTGTCGCCGTTCAAGAGCACCGTGTTGCCCAAGGTGATGGCAGCATTACTGTCCAGTGTCGTCCCGGCCGCTGTCGTCAACAGGCCGCCGCCCAGTGCAGTGTTGCTACCGACGATAAGCGCGCCGCCATTGAGCAAGGTGCCACCGGTATAGGTGTTGGCGCCGTTGAGCACCAGGGTGCCGGTGTCGAGCTTGTTCAAGGTGCCGGCGCCATCGATATTGACCCCGACGGTCGCGGTTGCGCCCGGATCTACACGCATCGATACATTGCCACTGCCGCCATTGATCGCAGTCAATTGCCCGCCTGCGCCGCTGACCAGGCTGTAGCCGTCGGTGACAAACTGCAGGCCGGTAAAGGCTTGCGGGCCTTGCACGGTGACCGTACCGGCAGCACCGGTGAACACCGCAAAGCCACTGGACCAAGGAGAGTTGGTCAAGCCGTCGGCGGACGTCCAGTTGGTACCGCCGGCGGTCCAGGCGCCCGTGCCGCCATCCACCACGCCGTTGGCGATAGCTTGGCTGCCGTCCCAGAAGCGGATATTGGGCGCCGACACCACCAGGTTGACCTGGTTGCCGACCGAGGTTTGTACCAGCAGATCGCCGAGGCCATAACCCACGGGAACACCCGCTACCGTCAGGCCACCGGTCAGGCCGCCGGTGTAGTTGATCAGGCGATAAGTGCCCGCGCCAAAACCACCGGCATCGGTGACGTTCAGGTTGCCGGCGAGCGCCACGTTACCGCCGACATTGAGCAAGGAAGTGAGGGATGGCGCACCGAGGGCAACATCCAGGTTGCCACCCGCGACCATGTTCAGTGCACCGGCTGACAAGGTATTGCCGCTGCTCAAGGCCAAATGGCCGCCGTTATTGACGTTCAGCGCACCCAATAACGAACCGGTACCGGTCAGCGTACCGCCGTTGTTGACATTGACCTGGGCGCTGGCCAGGGAACCACTGAGGTTCAAGGTGCCTGCATTGATCGCCGTGTTGCCAGTGACGCCATTGATGCCGGTAAGGTTGAGAGTGCCGGTGCCGACCTTGATCAGCCCGCCAGCGCCACTCAAATCACCATCAACGTACTGGTGGTGTTGACCCCGCCAACGGTCAAGCTGTTGGCGCCACTCAGTTGCACGCTACCGCTGCCGCTCAAGCCGGCCAGGCTGACGTCGGTGGCCAGGTTGACCCCGGCGCCCGCACTCACGTTAACCCCGGAAGTGCTGCCCAAGGCATTGGCATTGAGCAACGTCAGGCTGCCGGAGACCACGTTCACGGCGCCGGTGAAGGTGTTGTTGCCGGCCAGGGTCAGGTCGGACAAGCCATTTTTGATCAGGTTGCCAGCGCCGCTGACCACGCCGTTCAGGCTCAGGTCGTTGTTGCCGGCGACCGTAAGGTCAGCATTCAGCGCAATGGCATTGCCGATGCCAAAGGACGCGCTGGTGTCCAGGGTCGCCGCACCGCCGACGGTCAAGGCGCCGCTGCCCAGGCCATTGGCGTTGCCCAGGGTCAAGGTCCCGGCATTGAGGGTGGTGCCGCCGCTGAAGGTGTTGTTGCCGTTGAGGGTCAGGTTGGCCAGGCCACTTTTGGTCAGCGGCCCTGCCCCACTGAGCACACCCGCCAGGGTCAGGTTATTGGTACCGCCGGCCGTCAACCCGGCGTTGAGCACAACGTTGTTGCCCAGGCTGAATGCCCCGCTGCTGTCCAGCGTCGACGCGCCGCCAACGGTCAAGTTACCCAGACCCAGGGCTGAGTTGGAGCCAGCCGTCAGGGTGCCCGCATTGAGCGTGGTGCCGCCCAGGAAGTTGTTGACGCCGTTGAGCACTAGATTGGCGGCGCCGTTTTTGGTCAGGCTGCCAGCGCCATTGATCGTACCGGCCAGCGTCAGGTCGGCGGTGCCGCCAATGCCCAGGTTGCCGGCCAGGTTGACCGCGTTGGCGAGGGTCACCGCCGTCGTCGCGTCCAGCGAAGTGCCCGCAGCCGTATTCAGCGCGCCCGTCCCCAGGGCGGTGTTGGTGCTGAGCAACAAACCGCCGGCATTCAGCGACGTTACACCGCTGCGGGTGTTGTTACCGGCCAGGGTCAGCAGGCCCGCGCCGGTTTTGGTCAGGCCGCCGACGCCGGACATCACGCCGCTCAGGGTCAGTGGGTTGGCGTTGAGCAGGCTGAGATCGCCGGTCAAGACGACATTGTTGTTCAGTAATGAGGCGCCACTGGTGTCCAGGTTGGCAGTACCTGTCACATTCAGGTTGCCGCTGCCCAGGGCATTGTTATTGCCCAGCACCAGGGTGCCGGCGCCCAGGTTGGTGGCGCCGCTGAAGCCGGTGTTGACGCCATTGAGCGTCAGGCTGCCCGCGCCGCTCTGGGTAAGCCCACCATTGCCGGTAATGGCTCCGTTCAGGCTCAGCGTACCGGCCACATCGGTCGTCAGGTTGTCGTTAAGCGTGAACGTGTTGGCAAGGCTGACTATGCCAGGCGCCTGCAAAGTCGATGCGGCCGTGACGGTGACAGCGCCGCTGCTCAGCGCCAGGTCATTGCCCAACTGCACCGAACCGCCGGACAGCGTGGTGGCGCCGGTGTAAGTGTTAGCGGCATTGAGGATCAGTTGACCCGTGCCCGCCTTGGTCAAGCCGCCGGTGCCCGAGAGCACGCCGCCCAGGGTCAGCCCGGTATTGGCGCCCTGGACGGTCAACCCGCCGGTGCCCAGCGTGAGCAGGTTAGCCAGCGTCAGGTTATTGGCCGTTGCCTCGATAACCCCGCCATTGGCGGTGATTGCCCCAGTACCGAACGTCGCACTGTTATCGAACTGCGAAATGCCACCATTGAGCGTTGTGCTGCCGCTGACCAACGGCCCCTGCAACGTCCAGGTGCCGCCGTTGATGGTCAGGTTGTTGAAGTTGACATAGGTGGCGCTGGACGCCGTGCCAGTGCCGCTGCTGCCGGTGGCGCCGGGGTTTTGCAGGATCAAGGTGTTGCTGCCGTTTGCGCCGCCATCCACCTGGCCGGTGGGGGCAAACGTCAGGTTTACGCCCAACAGGCCGCCGAGGCTCAAGCCGATACCGCCACCCGAGGACACGCTCGACCCGGTCACCGCCGTAAAGGTGTTGGTGCTGTTTGCTCCCATCGACACGCCGCCGGAAATGGTCCCGCTGTTGACGAAGGTATTACCCAAAGTGGACGCCTCGAAGGCAACCCGCCCGGTGAGCGTGCCACTGTTGGTCATGTTGACCTGGCCGCCACCTTGCACGGCGACCACTGGCGTGTCAGAGGCAAACAACGTAAGACCCAGCAACGAACTGGAGCCGAGGGTGCCGGCGTTGGTGAGGGTGGTGGTGCCACCGACGCCATTCGTGACGTTCAGCGCCGCACCACCCAACGAAGTCAGATTAAGCCCCAGCAGTGCGCCGGTACCGCGGATGATCCCGGTGGCCGTGTTGGTGATATTCACCGTACTGGCCGCGGTATTGCCCACCACCACACCGCCACTGAGCACGGATACAAACCCGAGCAGCGCCGGGTCGATGGTGCCGGAGTTGTTCAGTGTGGTGTTGTTACCGGTCAGGTTCAACGCAATGCCGCCCAACGTTGCGTTGAGCTGCGCGCCAGGGTTGACGTTGACCGTCAGGTCATTCACCGCACTCGAGAAGGTGTTCAGAAACAGCGGTAACGACGGCACCCCCGTACACGTCACCGTGGCACCCGCCGTGGGGCTTGCGGGCGAGCAGGCCGCCATCGCTTCGGGGCTTGCAAGGCCCATCACCAGCCCCGCTACGCCGAGGCGAATAGCAAGAGAAAGCGCAGAAATACGAGGTACAACGGCAGTAGCAAGTCTTTTATCCACGCTCAACTCCTTGTGGTCCAAGCCTTTCATCCATGGGTGCGTAGAAGCTCAACTTTATTGACCCACACGCATCGAATTCGAGATACCTGACCGTGGTGACAATTGATCCAATTTGTCGAAACGGTAGTAGACCTACAGAAAAGTCATTGAATTAAATGGTATTAATACTTTCGTAAACTCCCTGTCAGAATGGGATTACAGCCAGCATCCATTGACTGTCGCGACATAAATACAAGTTTCCAAATGTAAAAAAGGCGCTAATAACGCCCTGTTGATTCGCTTTAAAGATCTGGGAGATCTCAATGCCCCATGAAGGCAACCTGTTACAAGCAGCCGTGGTGTTCCTGCTCGCCGCTGTGTTGACCGTGCCTTTGGCCAAGCGCCTGCAATTGGGCGCCGTGCTGGGCTATCTGTTTGCCGGTGTGATCATCGGCCCGTCCGTGCTGGGCCTGGTGGGCAACCCGCAGAGCGTGGCGCAATTTTCTGAACTGGGCGTGGTGTTGCTGCTGTTTATCATCGGCCTGGAGCTGTCGCCCAAACGTTTATGGGTGATGCGCAAGGCGGTGTTCGGCGTCGGCCTGGCCCAGGTGGTGCTCACCGGCGTGGTGATGGGCGTGGCGGCGCTGTGGCTATTTGGTCAGCCGTGGAACAGTGCAATCGTGCTGGGCCTGGGCCTGGCGCTGTCCTCCACTGCCTTTGGCCTGCAAAGCCTGGCCGAACGCAAGGAACTCAACCAGCCCCACGGGCGCCTGGCCTTTGCCATCCTGCTGTTCCAGGACATCGCGGCGATCCCGCTGATCGCCATGGTGCCGCTGCTGGCCGGCAGCGATCACCCGACGACCGAAGCCCAGGGCGTGCAACACGTGCTGCAGATACTGGGCAGCATCGCCGTGGTGATCATCGGTGGGCGCTACCTGTTGCGCCCGGTGTTTCGCATCGTCGCCAAGACCGGCCTGCGCGAAGTGTCCACCGCCACCGCGCTGCTGGTCGTTATCGGCACCGCGTGGCTGATGGAACTGGTGGGTGTGTCCATGGCCCTCGGTGCCTTCCTCGCCGGGCTGCTGCTGGCCGATTCGGAATATCGCCACGAGCTGGAATCCCAGATCGAGCCGTTCAAGGGCCTGCTGCTGGGCCTGTTTTTTATCAGCGTGGGCATGGGCGCCAACCTCAGCCTGCTGCTCAGCACGCCGTTGATGGTGATCGGGCTGACCTTGCTGCTGATCGGCCTGAAACTGCCGCTGCTGTACACCGTGGGCCGGCTGGTGGGTGATCTCAACCGCGAAAGCGCCTTGCGCCTCGGTATCGTGCTGGCGGCGGGCGGTGAGTTCGCCTTTGTGGTGTTCAAGATCGGCCGCGACCAGGGCCTGTTCGAGCCGCACCTTTACGATGTGCTGGTGCTGACCATCACCTTGTCGATGGCGGTGACGCCGCTGCTGTTGCTGGTGTGCCCCAAGCTGTTCAAACACAAGGCCAAGACCGTGGAGGTGCCGGAGGAATACCGCACCATCGAAAGCGATGCGCCCCGCGTGGTGATCGCCGGCATGGGCCGTATGGGCCAGATCGTCGCGCGGATCCTGCGCGCGCAAAACATCTCGTTCATTGCCCTCGACACCTCGGTGGAAACCATCGAGCTGACCCGCAGCTTCGGCGGCATGCCGGTGTTCTACGGCGACCCGCAGCGCCCGGAAATCCTGCATGCAGCCAAGGTCGACCAAGCCGAGTTTTTTGTGATCGCCATGGACGACCCGGAAATAAATATCAAGACCGCCGCCCTGGTGCGCAGCCTTTATCCGCACATGAAAATCATCGCCCGCGCACGTAACCGCCAGCACGTTCACCGCCTGGTCGACCTGGACGCCTCGCCGGTGCGCGAGACCTTCTACTCCAGCCTGGAAATGAGCCGTCGCACCCTGGTCGGCCTCGGCTTGAGCCAGGCCCAGGCCGATGCACGCATTGATCGATTCAAAAACCACGACCACCAGTTACTCGCCGCTCAACACGCGGTGTATGACGACGCGGCCAAAGTATTGCAATCGGCCCAGGAAGCCCGCACGGAACTGGCGCGGCTGTTCGAGATGGACCGGCTTCAAGAGGAGTCCGACAAGGTGTGAACTTAGGGATGAACGATATTGCGAAATTTCTGACAGAATACGCCGCAATTTCGTTCATCCCTGGAGCGTTTCATGGCCACTTTCACCAAGACCGCCGTCCTGCTGGCCCTTGCGCTTACCGCCGGTAGCGTGTTCGCCGCCAGCAAGTCCCCTGCCACCCAGACCATCTCGACCTTGGGCGGCAAGTTCACCTTCAACCTGCCCAAGGCTTTCGTCGCTGACACGTTGCCGACTGGCAAGGTCGAGGATGGCACCGCCGACACCCAAGGCACGCTGTACGCGAACTCGACCACGAAAAGTGTCGTGATCGTCGCCGAAACCGTGCGCAACGATGGGGCAACCATCAAGGACAATGACCCGCAGTTTCTCGATGGTGCCGTGGCGGACTTCGTCAAGGACCAGAGCGCTGCCCTGCCCGACTTCAAGAAGCAAAACGAGAAGAAGCTGACCTTCAAAGGCCTGGGCCTGCGCCAGGTGGACAGTACGGCGACCCAAGGCGGTGGCAAGACCCTGAACTCCACGTTCCTCGGCGGTTCGGGCAACCATCTGCTGGTGATCCAGGCGATTTCGCGGGCGGATGACGTGAAGGGGCATGCTGAGCTGGTGAAGCAGATTACCGGCGGCAAGTAACCTGGTTTAACAAACAACACACATCAACTGTGGGAGCTGGCTTGCCTGCTCCCACATTGTTTAACCGCGTTTTTACTTCAAACTATTTTCCAGCCAGGCTTTGAGGTCCTGTATTTCAGCCGCGCTCACGGTATGCGGCATGCCCATATACCCATGAAACTCAGGCTTCAGCCCCAGCCCCAGCAACACCTCATTGGCGCGGGTGGCCGACGCATACGGCAGCGCCTGGTCCAAGGTGCCATGGCCGATAAAAATCGCCAGCTTATTCAATGACTCATCAGGCTTGAGCTCTGCCTTGAGCACCGGCAACACGCTGCCACTCAGCGCCGCAATCCCGCGCACCATGGCAGGCTTTCGCAAGCCCACCTCATACGCCATGATCGCGCCCTGGCTGAACCCCACCAGGAACACCCGATCGCTTTGTGTGTGGTACTTGGCCGTGGCCTTGCTGACAAAGTTTTCAATCAGCTGGGCGCTGCGCTGCAAATCCGCCGTCTCGCCGTCGTAATCACCCTCCCCGGGCTTCTTGGCAAACCAGCGATAACCACTGGGGTCCACCGGCATCGGCGCGCGGGCCGACAAATAGGTCCAGGTGGACGGCAACGCGTCCTTGATGCCAAACAAGTCTTCTTCGTTGCTGCCAAACCCGTGCAGGAAGATCACCAGCGGCTGGTTGCGCGCATCACTCTGCGTCTGCTCCAGGTAGGCCAACGGCAAGTCCGTGTGCAAGGCATCATCGGCGTGGGCGGCACCGGCGACTAACGCCAGCGCCAGGGCGAACAGTTTGAACATGGGCATCAACCTCAGGGTTTGCGCAACAGATACGTGTCCATGATCCAGCCATTCTCCAGGCGCGCAGCCTTGCGCACCCGTTGGATTTCGTCGGCCACTTCACTGACTTTGCCGCTGATCAGTATTTCATCCGGCGTGCCCAGGTAGGCTCCCCAGTAAATATCCATATCCTGGTCGGCCACAGTGCGGTAGGAGTCCTCGGCATCAAGCATCACCACCAAGGTATCGGCATCACTTGCCTGCCCCGCTGCCAGCCGGCGCCCGGTGGTGATCTCGATCGAGCGGCCGATGCGGTTGAGCGCCACCTTATGCTGAGCCGCCAGGGCCTGCACGCTGGTGATGCCGGGGATCACTTCGAACTCAAACTCACAACGGCCGCTGGCCAGAATCGCCTGCAGGATGCGGATGGTGCTGTCGTACAGCGCAGGGTCGCCCCACGCCAGGAAAGCGCCCACTTCACCGTCGGCCATTTGCTCGTTGATCATGCGCTCGAAGGTCAGCTGCTTGTCGCGGTTCAGGTCCTGCACGGCGGTGGTGTAGTCGATATTACCGCGCACGCGCTCGGGGCAGTCGGCCTCGACGAAACGGTAACCGGGCTCGGTGATGTAGGTTTCGCAGATCTCACGGCGCAGGTCGATCAACTTGTCTTTGCTCTGGCCCTTGTCCATCAAAAAAAACACGTCGGTGCGGTTCAGCGCCTTTACGGCCTGCATCGTGATGTAGTCAGGGTTGCCGGCGCCAATGCCGATGATCAGGATGCGTTTCATGGGGTGCTCTCATTGCGGGGCGTGGATTTTGCCATGTTCATGGCACTCGGCGTGAGTTTCCAGGCGCAGGCGCCATACAGTGTTGAAGCGCAGCTCGGTGGCGGACAGCGGCTCGACGTCGATCAAGTAGAACTTCGAGAGAGGAAATTGCATGACGTACAGCAAGGCGGCACGGATCACGAAGGGGTGGGTGACGGCCACGACATGGCCGGCGTGGCTTTCGAGGGATTTGATCCAGTGCCCAACCCGCGTGCAGAGCTGCTCTACCGATTCACCGCCATGGGGTGCGGCGGCGCTGTCGGTCATCCAGGCCGCCAACGCATCGGGGGCCAATTGATCGATGGCCTGGCCTTTCCAGGCGCCGAAATCAACATCACGCAAAGCATTTTCGATCTGCGCGTCGGCACCGAACAGGCCCGCCGTCTGACGGCTTCTGGCCTCGGGCGCGCTGACTAACCGCATGGTTTTCTTGAAACGCCCGGCCAGGGATAACGCCGCTCCTTGCCAATCCATCGCGACAGACTCGTCATCGGGAAAACGCCCGCGCTTTTGCAGCGGCGTGACGGCATGGCAAATCAAGGTCAACCGGGTGGCCTGCATCACTCTTCACTCTGTTTCATGGCGCAGTCCGCGGAGACTGGCGAGGTTGTCTCGATATATTACAACACACATGAAACAGGATGCCTCTCGGTACTCAGCAGCCCGTCAATCAAACCACTCCCGCCGCCCTTCAAACGTCCCCACAATCAGCTCCACCACCATCCGCACCGCTTCAGCATCATGCGCCTGGGCATTCACCGCCAGCCACACCTGACGCTGCATGGTCTCGCCCATCAACCCGGGCAACGCCACCAACCCACGGTCGAAGCTGCCCATGTAGTGCGGCAGCAGGCCAATGCACGCGCCGCAACGAATCATCTCCAGCATCAGCGAATAGGCCTGCACTTTCACCACCGCCGCCAAGCGCTGTTCGACCACGCTGTTCCAGGGTTGCAAGGCCTCGACCTGCACATCCGGCTGCCACTGCACCAGCATGTAGTCATCCAGGTCTTCCACACTGTCCGGGCGCGTGGTCAACCGCGAATAGCGCTTGGCGATATGCGGCAAATACTGCAAAAGCGCCAGGCGCCGCGGCGGCTCGGTGGCAAAACTCGGCCCAGGTACCGGCCCGTCGGCATCCGACAGCCATAACACCACGTCCACATCCACCGCCTGCAACGACAATTGGCTGTCGATGGAGATGATCTCCAGACGCACACTGGCATTGCGGCGCAACAACGCGATCAGGTCGCGGCCGAGGATGTCATGCAGGATCGGCTCAGCAACGGCCAGGCGTATCAGCGGCTGTTGCACCATCACCGGCAGGCGCCGCTCGCGAGCCAGGCTCACCAGTTGCGCTTGCAGTTGCAAGCCGTCGCGGCTCAGCGCCAAGCCATTGCCTTGATAGCTGAACAGTGAGCGGCGCAGTTGCTCTTCCAACTGCGCCAGGCGCTTGCGCAACAGCGTGGCCTTGATATTCAAACTGCGCGCGGCTTGCATAAAACAGCCACACCGCGCGCTGACCAAAAAGTAGCGCACCACCTCCGGCTCGATCTCCTCTGCCAGGGCCAGCCAGGCGCTGCGCGGCTCGTTTGGCGCGCGATAGGCTGCAGCCCCCTGAGGGCCGGACGGTTCTAAATATGCCATGGGAGACTCCCTGTCGTGTCGGTCGATACATCCAGTGCCAAGCCAGGCCGGTGTTATTCCAGCACCTTGTTCAGCTCGGCACCGTCAATGCTCAAGGTCGCGGTATTGAGCATGCCTTCCAGGTAGGCCTTGGCGATCTGTTCCTGGCGTTGGGCGCGCAAGGCTTGGGTGAGGCGTTCGCGCAGCTCATCAAGGCTGGCGGTGCGTGCCGGTTGTTGGCCGGTCAGTTTGAGCACATGAAAACCGGCCGCGCTTTGCAGCGCATCCGACACCGCGCCGACTTTGAGGCGCGAAACCACGCCACGTACTTCCGGCACCAGTTGCTGCAACGGTTGCAACCCGGAGTCACCGCCTTGTTGAGCGGTGCCAGGGTCCTGGGAATATTGTGTGGCCAGGGCGGCAAATTCAGCCGGTGCAGCCTGGGCCTTGCGGCTCAGTTCCTGGGCCTGGCGGCGCACGCTGTCGAGGTTTTGCGGGTCATTGACGGCGAGGAAAATCTGGCTGACCCGGTACAACGGCGGCGTCATCCATTGGGCCTTGCCGCTGTCGTAGGCCTGCTGCAATTCAGCTGCGCTGGGGTAGTCGGCCGGCACTTGGCTGACCGACAGCATGTAGTCACGGAACACTATCTGCTCAGTGGCGGCGCGGGTCTGCTGCTCCACCTCCGGGCGCTGACGCCAGCCCTGGGCATCCGCCTGTTCGAGCACGGCTTTTTGCGCCAGGCGTGAACGAATCCAGGCTTCCAGTGCGCCACGGTTGCCGCGCAGTTGTTCGCGGGTTTCAGCCGGCAAGCCGGCCAATACGCGTTGCAGTTCAGGCAGGTCGATCTGCTGGTTACCCAGGCGCGCCACCGCCGGGCCTGCGCCTTCGGTGTTCACGCCCGGCGCCGGCTGCTGAGCGGCGACCGGGTCAGCACCCGGTCGCAGACTCAACCCTACCGCCACGACCAGCAATGTCAGCGCACCGGCGCCGACCAGCAGGGTTGGTTTTTTCACAGGACAGGCGCCTCTTCATCCACCGGTGCTGCGGCCGCCTGGGCCTGCAATTGCGCGGCTTGCTGGCTGTAATCGCGCAGGTACACGATAAACTCCTGCAGCAGTCGGTCCCACAATTCCAGTTGGCTGCGCAGGTGCGCGGCGCCCACGCCGGCCACCACCACGTCCATTTCCATCAGCAAAAATTCACCCTGCAACGACAGGCGGGCAAAGCGCCGCGAGGCGTTCCACACCTCGGCCAGCCCCTTGGGCAGTTCACCTTGTACTCGCAGTGCGCAGCTGTAGGTGAAGTCCACGTAGCTGCCCTGCTCGGCCGCCGCGTTACCAAAACGCACGGCAAAACCGATGCCCTGGCTGGCGCTGAGCAGTTGCACGATGCCGTTCTGTTCGGTCTGGTTGACCCGGTAGCCGGCTTCCTGCAGCAACTCGGTGAGGCTTTGCGGGGTGACGCTGGAGATCAGTTGAACATCGCTCATAGTGTCTCTTCCTTGTTGATCATTGATTAAGGGCGGTGTGCGGAGCATCAAACCGATTAAGGTATAGCTCATCTCCAAAACCCTGGGCCAGTTCCTCGAACTTGACCCGCGCGCTGCTGGCGAACGGCTGGCGGATGCTCATCACCTCGGCCACGTCGATTTTTTCGTAAGCCGCCAGCAGTTGCCGGGCCACGCCGTACATCTGTTGATTCTTGGCTGAACATTGCTGCACTTGTGTGTCACGTTCGCTCAGTTGCGCCTGCAGGCGGGCACGTTCGGTTTCCTTGCCCTTGGCCAAAACCAAGAGCTCGTCATAGGCCTTCTTGAACTTGCCGATCTGTTCATTGCTCGCCGTCACCTGGGCTTGCGCCTGGCTGTGCAGGCTCTGTTGCTGGCCGGCCAATTGCTCGGCCGCACCCCGGGCCTTTTCCAGCTCGGCCGTCAATTGCTTGATCTGCGCCTGGGCCTGCTTGGCCTGTGCTTCGGCGGCGATACGCGCGGCACTGGCCTGGGCCTGCTCGCTTTGCAACGCCTGCAACTGTTGGGTGGTGCTACGCAGTTGAGTGCGCAGGCGCTCCTCCATGCCTTCGGCCGAAGCGCCCGTGGCCACCAGCACCAGCAACAGCCCGCCTAAGATTCGCGTGTTCATGTGGCATCTCCCTGCGCATCAAAAGCGCGTGTTGAGTTCCAGTTGCATCACATCCACTTCAAACGGCGCGCCATACACTTCGGAGGCGCTCAACCAACGGGCGCTGGCGTAGATGTTCTTATCGATGCCGTAGTTGCCGCCCACGAAATAGCCCTTGGCGTTGGTGCCGCCCAGGTGAAACGAGGAATCATTGAAGCCATCCGGCAAGGCGTCGGGCTGGATGTATTTGTAGCCGGCCAACAGGTTCCAGTCGCCGCGCTTGCGCATCTCGAACGCGTTGCCGAGGGTGAACTGCACCATCGCCGCATTGCCGCCGCTTTCAAACTGGCCCTTGCTGTTGATGTTGTTGACGATCTGGCCTTCGCTGCGCTTGAGCATCTCGCCCTTGTCGTAGGCCAGGTTGTGGATGTAGTTGCCTTGGGTGCGCAACTTGAAGTCGCTGGGCAGCTCGGCGTCCCAGGCCAGGTTCAGGTCGAGCACGTCGAACTTGGAGGCCAGGCCCACAAACTGCGGCTGCGGGGTCAACCCAGGTGTGGCCGGGTTGGGGGTGATATCGCGCAGCAGGAACACGCTGTTGCCCTTTTGCATAAAGGCCAGGCGCGAGCCGTCGCTGTCGCAGGCGGGTTGGCCGGCCCACGGCCTGCACGGGCTGGAGCGTTGGCCTTCGATATCGTCGAAGTGGTAGTACGCCATCGCACCCTTGAGGCTGTTGCTGCGGTTGATCTTCCAGTTGGCGCCAACCTGGCCGCCGAACAGCCATTTGGTGTCGCTGTCTTCCTTGTCGAAACCGTTGCTGCTGGACGCGTCGGAGGTGTACTCCACGGGGAATACGCCGAGGGTGCCGAATACGCCCCACTCGCTGTTCAGCGCATGGTTGAAGTTGGCCGCAATACCATCGAAGTTCAGGTCCGGCGAGTACAAAATGTCGGTGGAATAGAACGGGTTGGCGAAACGCCCGGCGGTGAGGGTCACGTCCGGGGTGGCTTTCCAGCTCAGGTAACCCTGGTCGAGCCAGATGTCCTTTTTACCGAAGCCGCCGCCCAGGGTCTGGGTGGTGGACACCGGGTTATTGTCCGAGCCGGTGCCGATGCGGATACCGGCGGTCCACTCCGGCGTAATCAGCGCTTTCATGCCCAGGCGAGCGCGCAGGCGAAACAGGTTTTCGCGGTCTTTATTGGCGTTAAGTAATGGCGGCAACTTGGTGTTGGTGTCTTTGTTGACGTCATACGGGCCGCTTTCATTGAGCTTGGCGTAGTCGACGATTTCGTTGCTGTTGTTGCCCGAGAAGTAGCGCGACTCGTCACGCAGGCGAATATCGCCGTCGAAGCTGACACGCGACACCCAGTCCGGGAAAGTATTGGGCTGCGCCCAGTTTTCCTGCTTGGCGGTGGCCATGACTTCGGCCTTGACCTGGTCACGGATCTGGTCACGCACCGCTTGCGGCACGTACTGCACGCGCACATCACCAGGCGCCGCCGTCGGGCCGCTGGCAACCACCGGCGCAGCAGCGGCTTGCCGGGCCTGCTGGGCTTGTTGTTCGGCCTGGGCGATCAACCCGTTGGCGGCGTCCTGGGTCAGCACACCTTGCTGCACCAGCAGGCGGATCAGGTTGATCGTGACGTTTTCCGACGGTGCAACCGGGGCAGCCGTCGCCTGGCCAACCAGGGTCGCGATGACCATGCCGACCGCCAGGGTCAGTCGATTCACGGGGGAAATCATGTATACGCAACTCCTGTAAAAACCTGCAAGAAATGGGTGTGATCAATCCGGGCGTCGGCCCTTGAGCGACAGGCGCACCGGCATCGTCACGGCTGCTGGAACGCGTTGTGTGGCATGGGTTGCGCGCAAGGCGGCGAGCACTTGCGCGTCGGTCTCGGCATCGCCGCTGGACTTCACCAGCTCTGCACGCACAACCTCGCCTGCGGCGCTCAGCCACAAATCGGCCTGCACCGCATACGCCTTTTTGCGTAACTCGGGGTCATCCCTCAGCAGCCGTTGAAACAGCCCCGCCAGGTACTGTTTGTAGGTGCCGGTGCCCAAGCCGCCGCCACCGGAACCGGCCATGCCGCCGCCCTTGCCGGCGCCGATGTTGAACGCGTCGTTGCCGGACTGCGCATCGCCATCGATCTGCATCGGGTTGGCCAAGTCATCGGC
>NZ_WKDB01000030.1:0-76967 GCF_021606215.1 Pseudomonas sp. PA-5-4B
TGCCTTTACTTTCGGTTGAAGTGAAAACCTGATCCATGTGGGAGCTGGCTTGCCTGCGATGGCACCGGCAGATCCAACATCATCGTCGGCAGGTACACCGCTATCGCAGCGATGCGGCGACCCGACAAGCCAGCTCCCACATGGATCAGGTTTTCACTTCAACCGAAAGTAAAGGCATACGCCGACACATGCGGGTCGAGAAATTCGATGCTGAAGGTGCGGTCCTGCACGGCGCCGCTCTGACGCACCAGTTGGTAAAGGCGCTGCTCGGTCACCGTACCGCTGCCATCCGGCGCCACATCGGTGCCATGAGCATCGCCTGGCGCCTGGCCATCAATCGTCACCTTGAAGCGCACCGGCTTGCCATCGGCGCCAGGCCCCAGCACCAGGTGCAGGTCACGGGCATGAAAGCGGTAAACCACACGCCCACCGGCCTGGTCGAGGGTGGCTTGTTGGCCGCCGACATTCCATGGGCCTTCCAGGGTCCAGTTGTTCAGGGCCAGGTGGCCGGCCGCCGGGTAATTCACCACTTTGTCGGTGCCCAACGCGCCGGTGGTGACGAAGTTTTCCGCACGCTGGAAGCCCAGGTAGGTTTCCGGCGATTGCACCTCGTTCATGTCCGGCGCTTGCTGCACACCCTTGGCATCGGCCTCGATCAAACCACCGGCGACGTGGGTTGCACCGGCCTCACGCAGCAGTTGCTGAATCACCCGCTCCGACTCGGCGTAGTCGCCCTCACCGAAGTGGTGATAACGAATCTGGCCCTTGGCATCGGCAAAGTAATGCGCCGGCCAGTATTGGTTGTTGAAGGCGCGCCAGATCTTGTAGTTGTTGTCGATCGCCACCGGGTAGGTGATGCCCAGGTCTTTCATGGCCTTGGTGACGTTGTTCACGTCGCGTTCAAAGGCAAATTCCGGGGCGTGTACGCCAATCACCACCAAACCCTGGTCTTTGTATTTCTCGGCCCAGGCTTTGACGTAAGGCAAGGTGCGCAGGCAGTTGATGCAGGAGTAGGTCCAGAAATCCACCAGCACCACTTTGCCCTTGAGTGCTTCGGCGGTCAGCGGCGGGCTGTTGAGCCATTGCACCGCGCCCTCCAGCGGCGGCAGCGTGCCTTCGATAGGCAGTGTGTCGCTGTGGTTGGCCGCCGCCATCATGGCGCCACCGGCCATCATCGCCCCGCTCTTCTGTGCAGGTTTGGCGCTCAGTGTGTCGACCAGGCTTTGTTCAAGGCCACCGGTTGAGGCGGTCGACAAGCGCGACAACACGCCCGTGTCCAGGCCCAAGGCGATGGCGGCCACACCGGCCAGCATCAGCGCACCCAGGCCACGGCGCAGCCATTCGCCGGCGCCCAGGGATTTTTTCATCAAGCCAAAGACTTTACCGCCGACCAGCAAGGCCAAGGCCAGGGAGGTGGCAGCCCCGGCGGCGTAGGCCAGCAAGAGCAAGGTAGTGCCGATGCTGGCCCCTTGCAGCGCGGCGCCGGTCAGCACCAGCCCCAGGATTGGCCCGGCGCAAGGCGCCCAGAGCAAACCGGTGGCCACGCCGATCAGGAACGACGCGCCCGGACGCGGTTTGGCATCGGCCCCGGCGGCCTCCGACAAACGACTGCCGGCGGCCACCAATGGCCGCGTCAGTCGCTCCGAGAGTTTCGGCAGCAACAGCGTGAGCCCGAACAGGGCAACGCACAGCAACGCGAGCCAACGCCCGTATTGATTGACTTGCACCACCCAGCCGCCGCCCACCGCAGCCAGTGAGGCCACCAGGGCGAACGTCACCGCCATCCCCGCTAACAGCGGCAAGCCACTGCGCATAAACGGCTGCCCGGTGCGAGCGAAGACAAAAGGCAGAACAGGCAGGATGCACGGGCTGACAATTGTCAGCACGCCGCCCAGATACGCGAGAACCAGCAGCCACATGGAATCGACCCTTATACGAATTAAAAATGGACATCGGCTTAAGCCGCCGTGAACGTCATGGCGACGCCATTCATGCAGTAGCGCAGGCCTGTGGGCGCCGGGCCATCGTCAAAAACGTGCCCTTGGTGGCCACCGCAACGGCGACAATGAATTTCCTTGCGTACCACGCCATACGAGGTGTCGACGTGGCTGGCGACCGCGTTGTCCAGCGGCTGCCAGAAGCTTGGCCAGCCGGTGTGGCTGTCAAACTTGGTGGTCGAGGAGAACAGCGGCAATGCGCAACCGGCACAGGCAAAGGTGCCAGCACGGTGTTCATCATTGAGTGTGCTGCTGTAAGGGCGTTCGGTGCCCTCCTCGCGCAGCACGTCAAATTGCTCAGCCGTCAGCAGGCTGCGCCACTGAGCCTCGGTATGGCTGACCTCAAAGGTCTCGGCCGCTTCGACTTCGGTGACCATGTTGAGCTGTTTCAGCAGGCCACCGGCCATGACGGCGACACCCAGGCCACCACCGGCCAGCAGCATTTGTCGACGTGAGTACATACGATTCTCCTCAACCCATAGGCATTCATGGCGCGTGTGCTTGTTGTGGCGAGCGGGCTTGCCCCGCGTTGGAGTGCGCAGCGCTCCCGTTTTTTTAGGGCCGCTACGCAGCCCAACGCGGGGCAAGCCCGCTCGCCACATAAAACCCATCCGCAGCAACAATGTCGCCATCCTGAGCCTTGGGCGGTCGCGAAATCCTCACGCAGAGTTAAACAATTCGTGATAACTACACTGTGGCAAAAGCCGCACAATGCGCGGACTACAAGCGAAGGTTTTCTTATATGGATCAGCCCAAACGCGTCCTGGTGGTCGAGGACGATGCCCATATTGCCGACTTGATCTGCCTGCACCTGCGCGACGAGCAGTTCGAGGTGGTGCACAGCGCCGATGGCACCGAAGGCCTGGGCCTGCTCGAACAAGGTGGCTGGGATGCACTGATCCTCGACCTGATGCTGCCCGGCGTCGACGGCCTGGAGATCTGCCGCCGTGCCCGTGCCATGGCGCGCTACACACCGATCATCATCACCAGCGCGCGTTCCAGCGAACTGCACCGCATCCTTGGCCTGGAGTTGGGTGCTGACGACTATTTGGCCAAGCCGTTCTCGATGCCGGAGTTGGTGGCGCGGGTCAAGGCACTGTTGCGCCGGGTGGACGCGATGGCGCGCAACCTGAAGATGGACGCCGGCAGCCTTGAGCTGGGCGCGTTGTTCATCAACCCGCTGACCCGTGACGCCACCCTGCAAGGCCAGCGCCTGGACCTCACGCCGCGCGAATTTGACCTGCTGTACTTCTTTGCCCGTCAGCCGGGTAAAGTCTTCTCGCGCATGGACCTGCTCAACGCCGTGTGGGGCTACAGCCACGAGGGCTACGAGCACACCGTGAACACCCATATCAACCGGCTGCGCGCCAAGGTCGAGGTCGACCCGGCCAACCCGGCGCGCATCCTCACGGTGTGGGGCCGTGGCTACAAATTCGCCGAGAGCGCCGCATGAAGTTGACCCTGACCCAACGCCTGTCGGTGGTGTTTGCCGTGTTGCTGGTGATCTGCAGCGGCACGTCGGCCTGGCTGCAGGTGCGTTCCAACCACATGCATGAACTGGAAGTG
Source organism: Pseudomonas sp. PA-5-4B (assembly GCF_021606215.1). Classification (NCBI taxonomy): domain Bacteria; kingdom Pseudomonadati; phylum Pseudomonadota; class Gammaproteobacteria; order Pseudomonadales; family Pseudomonadaceae; genus Pseudomonas; species Pseudomonas sp. PA-5-4B. The sequence goes on from NZ_WKDB01000030.1 coordinate 3,564, forward strand.
GTGCAAGGCCTGTCCCGCGACCTGGCGGCGCACATTGCCCGCGATACCCAACTGATGGACGCCGACGGCCTCAAGCCCGATGCCGTGCGCAACCTGTTCAACCAACTGATGCTGGTTAACCCGAGTGTCGAGGTGTACTTGCTCGATATTGACGGCCGTGTGGTGGGTAACGCCGCACCCAGCGGGCATTTGCTGCGTGACCATGTGGACCTCGCGCCGGTTCGGCGCTTTCTCAGCGGGGCCATGCTGCCGATCCTTGGCGATGACCCGCGCAGCGTCGACGGGCGCAAAGTATTCAGCGCTGCGCCGCTCAAGGCCAACGGCCAGCAAACCGGCTTTCTGTATGTGGTGCTGCTGGGCGAAGCCCATGATGTGTACGACGCCAAGGACGCCACCGGCATGGCCTTGAAGATCGCCCTGTGGTCCATCGGCCTGGTCGCCCTGCTCTGCCTGATGGCGGGCCTGATCGCCTTTGCCTGGATCACCCGGCCACTGCGCCAACTGACCGACAAGGTCGGCCAGTTCGACATTAACGGCGCGCCGAAAGCCGCCGAAACGGCTGTTCCCGAACTCAACAGCGGCGATGAAATCGCCGTGCTCGACCACGCCTTCGTGCAGATGGAAAACCGTTTGGGCGAGCAATGGCGCGCCATCACCCATCAAGACCAGGAACGTCGGGAGATGGTCGCCAATATTTCCCACGACCTGCGCACGCCATTGGCGTCGTTGCATGGCTACCTGGAAACCCTGTCGCTCAAGGATGCGAGCCTGAGCCCCGAAGAACGCCGGCGCTACCTGGGCATTGCGCTGGACCAGAGCCGTAAAGTCGGCGGCCTGGCCCAGTCCCTGCTGGAACTGGTGCGCCTGGAGCACGGTTTTGTGCAGCCGGTGATAGAAGGCTTCTCGCTGCCGGACCTGGTGCAAGATATCTTTCAGAAATTCGAACTGACCGCTGAAGCCCGTGCCATCACCCTCATCGCCACCCTGCCGCCCCAGGTGCCGACGGTGATGGCCGACCTGGGCCTGATCGAACGGGTGCTCACCAACCTGCTGGACAACGCGTTGCGCCATACGCCGGTGAATGGAGAAGTCGAGGTGATCCTGGCGCCCGAGGCCGGTGCCGTAGCAGTCATGGTCAGCGACAGCGGCCCCGGAATCGATGCCCAATTGCGCGAAGGCTTGTTCCTGCGCGCCTTCACCATCGGCGGCGCACGCCGCGATGGCGGCCTGGGCTTGCGCATCGTGCACCGCATTCTGCAACTGCATGGGCGCAGTATCGAACTGGTGGAGCGCCCTGGGCATGGCGCGACGTTCAGGTTCTGCCTGGAAACCCGAGCCTCAACGCGTTGACTTGCGGCTAGGCTGGCATGGCGGCCTGTGCCGCCATACCTTTTTGCACTGCCTGCGCCCTTTGCGAACCAGCCCTACACTTTTGCTCAGTGTTTACAGCAGGCCTCCGCCGTCGATATCAATTACCGCGCCGGTGACAAAGCCATTTTCCATGGCCAGCACATAACCCGCCGCCACTTCATCCGCCTGCCCGACTCGCCCCACTGGCAACGCCGTGCCGGCCTTGGCGAACATCGCCAGGCGTTGCTCGTCTGCCAACCCCGCATATGCCGGCGTGTCGATCACACCTGGGCTGATCACATTGACGCGCCGTGGTGCCAACTCTTTTGCGAGCTGCTTGCCCAGCGCTTCAGTCGCAGCATTGATACCCGTCTTGATGAACTGCCCCGCCATCAACTTACGGCCCAGTTGGCCCGAGGTCAGGCTGATGCTGCCGTGCTCTGCCAAAAATGGCAGCGCTTGCTGAATCGCGCGCAATGCGCCCCAGAGTTTCACGCTGAAATTGTCCTGGGCCTCGTCCAGATCGGTCTCGACCAGCGGTTTTGCCCGCACTGACGGGCCGGAGGTAAACACCAAGTGGTCAAAACGCCCGACCGTCTCGAACAAACGTTGCAAGGAGGTGCTGTCGGTGACGTCGACCGGTTCGCTGCGCACAGCGTTTTCGACACCCGAGGTCAAACGCCGCCCGGCCAGCACCACATGTGCACCACGGGCGCTGGCGGCCTTGGCCACGGCGGCACCGATGCCGCTGCTGCCGCCGATCACGATAACGGTTTTACCGCTGAGGGAAGATGTCATGGGGTTACTACCTGGCTAAAAAAGTGAGCGTTGATCTTCTCAGCTTGGCAATCGGCGAAAAATCCCGGTAAAACGACAAGATCTTTAAAGGATTTTTACAAATGAGCTCGACCCTGGACCTTGAAGTGTTCGTGCGCACCGCCGACACCGGCAGCCTGTCGGCGGCGGCGCGCAGCCTCAACCTCACCCCGGCGGCGGCAAGTATTGCGCTCAAGCGCCTGGAAACCCGGCTGGGCATCCGCTTGCTCGCCCGCTCGACGCGTAGCATGCGCCTGACCGAAGAAGGCCGGCGCTACCTTGACAGCGTGCGCGTAGCCCTCGAAGCGCTGGCCGAAGGCGAGCAGGCGATCAAGCAACAGGGCCAGAGCTTGAGTGGGTTATTGCAACTGGCAGCACCTTCGGACTTCGGCCGCAATGTACTGCTCGGCTGGCTGGATGAGTTCAAGCTTGCGCACCCGACGATCCGCCTGCAGCTACTGCTCAACGACAGTAACGCGGATCTGTTCCGCGACACCGTCGACATTGCCCTGCGCTTTGGTGTGCCGAGGGATTCCAGCCTGGTGGCGCTGCCCGTGGTACCCGGCCACCATCGTATCCCCTGCGCCAGCCCCGACTACCTGGCGCGCCACGGCACACCGCGCACGCCGGCCGACCTGGCGCAGCACAGTACATTGCGCTATATGCGCCGTGGGCAGGCAAACAGCACCTGGTACTTTCGCCAAGGCGCCTTGCTGCAGGAGGTCGAGGTGTCGGGCGATTACCTGAGCGATGACGGTGAAATCGTGCGGCGCTGGGCGCTGGCAGGCCACGGCATCGCCTATAAGGCCAACCTGGATATTGCCGGCGATATCAAGGCTGGGCGGTTGGTGCCGCTGCTGCCCGACTGGCAAGGCGAGCCCACGCCGTTCAACCTGATGTGCCCACATCGCCTGCAAGTGTCGGAACGGGTGAAAGTGCTGCATGGTTTTTTACAGCAGCGCTGCCAGACCTTGCTGAGTGTATGAAGAAACGCGCGCAGGGCTTGTTCCAGAGCCGTCGAGTCTGGTATTGCATGGGTAACGTTTCCCTGCCATGAGGAGCTTTGCATGATTTACCGCACATTGGGCCAGTCCGGGTTGAAGGTCAGCGCACTAACCCTGGGCACCATGATGTTTGGCGAGCAGACCAACACGGAAGACTCGCTGCGCATCATCGACAAGGCCTGGGACCAGGGCATCAATTTCATTGACACGGCCGACGTCTACACCGGTGGGCGCTCCGAGGAAATCGTCGGCGAGGCCATTGCCCGCCACCGTTCGGATTGGGTGCTGGCCACCAAAGTCGGCTTTGGCCCGGTGGACGGCCTGCCCAACCGCAGCGGCTTGAGCCGCAAGCGCATGTTCAATGCACTGGAAGCCAGCCTGAAGCGCCTGGACACGGACTACCTGGACATTTATTACCTGCACCGCGAGGACCACGACACGCCGCTGGAAGTCACCGTGTCGGCGATTGGCGACCTGATCCGCCAAGGCAAGATCCGCTATTGGGGCCTGTCCAACTACCGTGGTTGGCGTATCGCCGAAGTGATTCGCGTGGCCGAGCGTCTGGGGGTCGACCAGCCGATCATCAGCCAGCCGCTGTACAACATCGTCAACCGCCAGGCCGAGGTCGAGCAACTTACCGCTGCAGCCGCCTATGGCTTGGGTGTGGTGCCTTATAGCCCACTGGCCCGTGGCGTACTCAGTGGCAAATACGCCCCCGACGTGACGCCCGAAGCCGGCAGCCGTGCGGCGCGCCAGGACAAGCGTATCCTGGAAACCGAATGGCGGGTGGAGTCATTGCGCATTGCCCAGCAGATTCAGCAATACACCCAAGGACGGAGTGTGGGAATGATCGAGTTTGCAATTGCCTGGGTGCTGAACAACTCCGCGGTCAGTTCGGCGATTGTCGGGCCGCGTACCGAGGCGCAGTGGGATGCGTATACCGGGGCGCTGGCGGTGAAGATCACGGCAGAAGATGAGGCGTTTATTGACTCGCTGGTGACGCCAGGGCATTCGTCTACGCCGGGGTTTAATGACGTGAGCCATTTTGTGTCAGGGCGTATTAGTCGGTAGTCATACCCCGCCCACCGTCGCCAGTGTGGGCGGGTTTGTTGGTTGCCGAGTTATAGTTTTATATCCGCTTTTACACCTAACCCATGGGCGGCTTCCCTGGCCTCTTCTTGTGTCACAGGTTGTTGTTTTAATATCTTCGCCAGCACGGCGGCGACAGATCTGTAAGTACCATAGCCAGGCACAAACCCCTGAGCGGCAGTCGCAAAGTTGGTAAGTATCGCGTTCATTTCACTTTTTGGCAGACCGAATACCCTGCCGATATCGTTGTTCTTATTCAAGAAAAGCAACACGGCATTGACGGGGTTATCCAGGCCGCGTTCGACGGTATCGGCAGTTGCTTTGTCGACTCCAAGCGCTTGCAGGAGCGTTGAGACCCCGGAAAATGGACTTTCTAGAAAATTGGCGAAGGCGTTGACCACAGAGTTCAGATCACCATTGCCCCTGAAGACGAGTTCTCGCAGTTGTGGCAATGTGATGGGAACCAGTGGCAATTGACTATGGGCGCCATTTTTAAGGAAGTAAAAATTCCCCTTGTCACCCGAACCCAGCAAGTTGCCGTGAAAGTCGTACCGATAGACCACTTTCTCTCCATTGGGCCGCACGCCGCTAAAGGTCGGCCTGCCGTGATCGACCGATTCCAATTGCTGATTGACAAGCCCGTTGACAAACCTGATTGTCGTAGGGTTTTCACTGGTTCGATCCAAGTGCTCAAACACATTCCCTACGATCTGCTGGCCTGGTCCTATCAGCATATTGGGTGCGCTGCCTTGCGTTGCGGATGCACGCGCCTGTACTGCTGTTCTGACAGGGGAAGTCGCTGTCTTGTCGACAAAATGGGCAAGAAACGCGTTAAAGGCGTCAGTCTTTTTCGGTAAACTTTTCAGAAAATCGTCGATTGCCTGATAACTGTTAAACTCATAACTTGATTTAAAGTCCTTCTCCGGCATCCACAATACAAAATTCACGGCGCCCTGCACGATCGGTTCGCGTTTGACAATAAAACTGTCCCTGGCCGAATAAGGACCCACGTTGAAGCAATAAGCACTGACGCGAGGTTGTTTAGAAGTATCTGGAGAGGCAACCGCGTCCAGTAATTCCTTACCGTCCGCCGTGAGTACGCCGCTGTTGTTATCTCTGGCGACCGACTCGAAAAAAGTCTTATAGGTTTCAAGTTTTTTCCAGGACGGTGTGTCACCTTTCGGAAACGCAACGCTTTCGCCGAACCTGCCTATAATGCCGGGCAAACCGTTGAAGGTAGCAGGTGAAGAGCCATAATAGGGGGAAATGCCATGCATAGGGTGGACCTCATTATCTAATGTCTTAGTCTGCAACCCTCTGAATCACTCCTTGCCAGAGCCATGGTTATCATCACGCAATGATGACGCCCACCAAAGTCGCACTTACTAACTTATTTCCATTAGTTGATGTTTTTTGCAGAGCATTAATAAGCCATGCAAAACTTTCCATGCAAAACCAAGCGCAGTCATGCTAGCCGCGAAAAGTCATACTTGTGTGGCACGGGGGTAGGAAGGTGTTCCATTAAAATGTTGTAATCGGCGTGACAAAGAGTGTCACGAACCCTATATTCCCCACCTAAGTTCCCCTTCTTCTGTAAAAATCAGCTTTCGCGAGGACAGTGTGTCTAAAGGTGTTGTTTTATCGGTCTTGGCCTCGGTGTTGTTTGCCGTGATGTATTACTTCACCTCGCTGCTCACGCCCTTGAGCGGCCTGGAGATTTTTGGTTGGCGCATGCTGCTGACCGTGCCGTGCATGACGGTGTTCATGATCGTCAGCGGTGAATGGCGGCGCGTGTGGGAGTTGCTGCGAATGCTGGCGGCCAGGCCGCGGCTGATCGGCGGCGTGGTGCTGTCGTCCGCCCTGCTGGGCGTACAGTTATGGCTGTTTATGTGGGCACCGTTGAACGGGCGCAGCCTGGATGTGTCGGTGGGGTATTTCCTGCTGCCACTGACCATGGTGCTGACCGGGCGCCTGGTCTACGGCGAACGCTTGTCGCGCTTGCAGCAGATCGCGGTATTTTTTGCCGCGCTCGGGGTGCTTAATGAGTTGTACCAGGCCGGTGGTTTTTCCTGGGCCACGCTGGTGGTAATCATTGGGTACCCGATCTACTTCGTGGTACGCAAATACCTGAGCACCGATCACCTGGGCGGCTTGTGGCTGGACATGGCGCTGATGCTGCCGGTGGCCTGGTGGTTTGTGCAGCATGGTGAACAAGGTTTTGCCGTGCTCGAGCTGCACCCCAAGCTCTATGCGTTGATTCCAATGCTGGGCTTGATCAGTGCCTCGGCGCTGGTGAGCTACATCATCGCCAGCCGCTTATTGGCCTTCAGCCTGTTCGGCTTGCTCAGCTATGTGGAGCCTGTGTTGCTACTGTTCGTGGCCTTGTTGCTGGGCGAAGGCATCAAGGGCGGCCAGTGGCTGACGTATATCCCGATCTGGCTGGCGGTGATGGTGCTGGTGTATGAAGGTTTCAAGCATCTGCTGCGTCAGCGCAAAGCCTGATGCGCAGGCAATAAAAAGCCCGGCCGGGGGTTAACCTCGGCCGGGCTTTTTTGTGCTTAGTCGGTGGTCAGTACACCACGACGCACCTGGTCACGCTCGATCGACTCGAACAGTGCCTTGAAGTTGCCCTCGCCAAACCCATCGTCGCCTTTGCGCTGGATGAATTCGAAGAACACCGGCCCCATCAGGGTTTCCGAGAAAATCTGTAGCAGCAGACGTTTGTCGCCCTCGATCGAGGAGCCGTCCAGCAGAATACCGCGCGCCTGCAGTTGGTCCACCGGCTCGCCGTGGTTTGGCAGGCGGCCTTCGAGCATTTCGTAGTAGGTGTCCGGCGGCGCAGTCATGAAGCGCATGCCGATCTTCTTCAGCGCATCCCAGGTCTTGACCAGGTCTTCGGTGAGGAACGCCACGTGCTGGATGCCTTCGCCGTTGAACTGCATCAGGAACTCTTCGATCTGGCCGGCACCTTTGGACGATTCCTCGTTCAGCGGGATGCGGATCATGCCGTCCGGGGCACTCATGGCCTTGGACGTGAGGCCGGTGTATTCACCCTTGATATCGAAGTAGCGTGCTTCACGGAAGTTGAACAGTTTCTCGTAGAAGTTGGCCCAGTAGACCATGCGGCCGCGATACACATTGTGGGTCAGGTGGTCGATGACCTTGAGGCCTGCTCCTACCGGATTGCGGTCGACACCTTCGAGGTACACGAAGTCGATGTCATAAATCGAGCTGCCTTCACCGAAACGGTCGATCAGGTACAGCGGCGCACCGCCGATGCCCTTGATGGCCGGCAGGTTGAGCTCCATCGGGCCGGTTTCGATATGAATCGGCTGGGCGCCCAGTTCCAGTGCGCGGTTGTAGGCTTGCTGCGAGTCTTTGACGCGGAACGCCATGCCACACACCGACGGGCCGTGTTCGGCGGCAAAGTACGACGCCAGGCTGTCGGGCTGGTTGTTGAGGATCAGATTGATCTCGCCCTGGCGATACAGGTGCACATTCTTGGAGCGGTGGGTCGCGACTTTGGTGAAGCCCATGATCTCGAAGATCGGCTCCAGGGTGCCTGGAGTCGGCGATGCGAATTCAATAAATTCAAAGCCCATCAGGCCCATCGGGTTTTCGTATTGGTCGGCCATTTCGGCACCTCATCATTCTTGTAAGTAGCAAGCAGTCAAATACAGGCAAGGATGAGGTTGCAGGGTGGCGCGCACGAGAGACCCCGCACGCTGCGGGCGAGGAAGTCACCAAAGATCAGGGGGGAGCCGAGTAGCTTCATGATTACATCAGTCTCTGACGGCCGAGGCTTGCGTGAGCGCAAGTCCATATTCTTGTATGCGTAAATCGATTCTACACAGCGTAACAGTATTTGTCCGCACTCTCATCAAATCCCTATTGCCCTGGGCTGCGCAAGGGGTTTGTTGCACAGATAGATGCCCAACAGGATCACCGCGCCACCCAGCGCCATGGGTAACGTCAGTTGTTCGCCGAGCAGCAGCGCGCCGCAGATCACCGCCGTCAGCGGGTTAAGCGCGATGAACACGCCCGCGCGGGTCGCGCCGATACGCCGGATGCCATCGTAATAGCCGATGTACGCCAGCGCGGAGCCGAGCACACCCAAATACAACAGGCTCACAACCTGCGGCCAGTGCAGGCTGACGACCCCTTGTACGGTGAAGCGTCCGGTGAGCGCGGTGACCAGTGTCAGCATCAGGGTGCCGAGCAATACTGACCACGTGACGGTTTGCAACGGCCCCAGGCTTTGATTCAACGCGCGGGAAAACAACGAGTAAATCCCCCACCCCAGCACACAGCCAAACACCAGCACGTCTCCCTGCCAGGTACTCGATGCACCTTGCAGCAGTTGCGGGTTACGACTGACGATCACCGCCGCAGCGCCGGCCAGGCACAAAGTGATGCCCAGCACCTTGGCAGCGCCGAGGCGCTCTTTGAACAACCACCAGGAAGCCAGGCCGATCACGGCAGGATTCAACGCCACGATCAACGAAGCGCGCGAGGCATTGATGTACTGCAGACCGTAGAAAAAACACAGGTTGTAGAAAAAGACCCCAAAAAAACCCAGCACTGCCAGACGTAGCAGTTGCCGGGGACGTGGCCGCGCCAGCGGGATGCGTGCACACAGCATAAACAGCAGCAGCGCCAGGCTGGCCAGGATAAACCGCAGGCTGGCGGCCAGCAGCGGGTCTACTTGATGGGCCAGGTAGCGTCCGGCGACAAAGGTGCCACCCCAGATCATGGTCACAGCGGCGAGCTTCAGGTAGGTGAGGCGGTCAGACGAATGATGCATTAGCAGTTGCTCGAAAGGTGGCAGGGTTGGCATATTCTTCGACTAATGTTCAGTAATCGTAAAATGAGCCTTTACTCATGACCTTGACCCAACTGGAAATTTTTTCACTGGTGGCCGAGCTGCAAGGTTTCACCAGTGCGGCGCACCGCCTGGGCATAAGCCAGTCGGCGGTGTCCCATGCGGTCAAGGCCTTGGAGCAGGAGCTGGGCGTGGAATTGTTTCGGCGCCACCAGACGTTGGTGGAGCTGAGCGATATCGGCGCGCAATTGCTCGGGCGCGCCCGTGCCATGCTCGGCCTGGCCGCGACCTTACAGCAGGAAGCCGCCGACGCCCGTGGCATGAAGCGCGGCACCTTGCGCATCGGCTCCTTCGGCCCCACTGCGTCGGTGCGCTTGTTGCCGACAATCCTCAGCCATTTTCGGCAGGCCTACCCGGGCATTGAAGTGCATGTGGACGAGGGGCCAGACCGGCAAGTCATCCAGTGGCTGGACGAGCGGCGTGTCGACGTGGGTTTTGTGGTGCTCGCCGACACGCCAACAGACAGTGAGCGTTTCGACACCGTGGCGTTGTTCGAGGATCAGCTTGTCGTGTTGTTGCCGGCCACCCATGCGCTGGTTGCCAGCACATCAGTACCTTTGCAAGCGCTGTGTGACGATCCGTTCATTCTCACCGAAGCCGGCTCATCAGAGCTGGTGATGCGCTTGTTCAGCGACGCGCGTTTGCGGCCCAACGTGCGGTATCGCTGTGCCCAATTGCTCAGTACGCTGGAAGCCGTCAGCCGTGGCGACGGGTTGAGCATCGTGGCGCAGGCATCGTTGCCCGAACGTGTCGACAGTCGTTATGTGGCACGGCCATTATCACCGCCGGTGCCGCGCCGGATCGGCCTGGCGGTGTTGGACCGGCGCCAGGCCTCACCTGCTGCCCTTGCGTTCCTCACACTCGCGCAAGGGCTGCAACACACCGGCACTCACCGATAACTCATGGTGAACGAAGCCAACCCGTTGGCCGTACCGGGTCGGATCATTTTTTCGGTTTGCACATAACGAGCAGTCAAAGGGATCGTGATAGTGCCGTTGCTCGTACTTGTCACCCGCCATTGGTTCAGGTTGTCGACGGCTGAAGAGTCGGCGCCATAGTTGAGCACTGAGGGGCCACTCAACAGCTGTATTGCCACACCCTTGGCTGTCGAAGTACGCGTCAGCGACAACTGATTGCCGCGATTTGCGGGGTTAGTCTGGTCGGTCACCGTGACCCAGATATCCAGGCTACCACCGGTTCCCCCGGCACAGTCCAGCCTGATGTTATGGCTCACGCTTGCGGCGTAGCTGCCTACGCCCGTGAAATCACGGCTGGCCACAGGCCCCATCGGCATGACAACCGAAGGTGTCGAAACATGGCAGGTAGGCCGCAGCGGCGGCGCTATGACCGCGTTGCTCAGGCTTACCGAAGCGTAGCCCGGGCCTGAGGTCGTGACATTGGTCAGCGTGTAGTTGGCAAACGTTCGCGCAGTGATCGTGCCGGCCGAGACAGGACCGGTGGCCACCAGGTAGATCCGCCCCTGGAGCCCCCACCCATTGGGCCTGTTGTGTTTGACGGTTAATAACGCCGTGGTGCCGTGATGGAGTGGGTGAAAAGGCTGGCCGGGGTCCCTGGCCATCACCGCGAATCCCACTCCGGGCAGGTTGGTGGCGTAGACCGGCATCGAGAGGCCGGACGCACTGAACGTGATCCCCGTAGCCGGCGAATTGACTATGCTTATGTTCGCTGTCACGGGTTGCTCGATAGGCCAATCCTTGTATTGACAGCGCATCACATAAGCATTGCGGCTGTCGAAGTCATAGCCGTTTACCGCGCCCAGGGCCTGCCCGATCTGTACGTGGCCCTGCAAGGTGATGGGCGCAATCGAGACATTCAGGTTTGCCTGGGGCGAACAATCGCCAGCATTACCAAAGTGCGCTTGGGCAGGCATTGCGAAAGCCCAGCCGCTCAGCAGTGCGACGACGCCAGAAAACCTGATCGTGAAGCGTTGAGCACCGTTCATCGTGTGACTCATCAGGTGTTCTCCTCATAGCGACACTGGCTGACCAATTGATCTGTATTTTCCTGGCGGCGACCGGGTTCACGGGCAGGTAGATGGTAACGAATGAAACACCGCTCGCCCGCCGCCTCAGCCCACTGCACGGTCAGCCTGCCGTGGTCGGCAACCCCGCGTACAAAAGCCTTGCCCGCCTGGCCAACCACCCCGACTTCGTTGCCCTGCTCGTCAAATACCTGGGCTGCGAACGGCAGGGGTCTGCCGTTCGGGTGGGTGGCTTTGATCACTACCGCCCGGCCGCTGACGGTCTCGAATTTGACCAGCGATATTGCGCCCAGGGTCGGTACCACGGAGCGGTTCGACTCCTTTAATTCCACGTCCATGGGCATGCCTTGCGGGTCGATGTCCACGGCGTTGGGCTGGTACGCCCGCAAAGAAGGCATGACCCCATAACCCTGCTTGTCGATACGCACCCCGGAACCGCCGAGCTGCGCTCCCTGGGCATCCGGCGCATACACCAGCGCCGAAGCTTCACCGAGGTTTTGCGCCAGGGTGACGCCATCGCTGTGGGCGATCAGGCCGCCGTCGACGCTCATGGACACTTGCGCATTGCCCTGGCGCTGGCCATAACCGCCGCGCAGGTTGGCTGCGTTACTGCGATAGCCCGCGTAAGCGTTGAAGCTTGAGCCGCCGTGATCGCCGGTGCCGCGACTGCCGACCAACCCGTAATGGGTGTGCGCCGTATCCCCCAACAAACCATTGATGCCGACTTGTTGCTGACTGCCGCGCGACTCACCTGCATCCCGCGACAGTGAACTGCTCAGGGTCGGTGCGCGCGTGCCCTCGCCCAATGGCATGGAGAGGCTCAGCACCCAGTGATTCTCAACGCGTTCGGTTCGCGTCGAGCGGCCGAAGAAAATATCCTCACCGCGTTCGCGGTCGCTCGCCCGATACAGCTCGCTGACTCTCGAACGCTGCGCCGAGAAGTTCCAACTCAGCGACTTCCAACTGGCCCCATAACTGGCGGTGAACGACGTCTGGCGCCCTTGCTGCCCGGCCCAGTAGTCAGTGGAGCTGCCATACAAACTCAGGGTGCCCTCCCCCAGCTGCTGGCTGATCGTCAGGTCCAGGCGGCTCTTTTGCCGGGCATAGCTGTCCAGATTCCCACCATGACGGCCCAGGTCGCGCACATTCAATGCGTCCGGCAGGTTCAGGTAGCCATCGGTCGAGAAGCGATAGGCGCCGAGTGCAAAATGCGTTCCCGAAAACGGCACATTCTTGTTGTAGGCCAGGCCAAGGCTTTGTCCGTGGGCCAGGGCTTGCCCCTGCACCTGTGTGCGCGAGTGGGTAGTGTCCAAGGCGAATGCACCAACAGGCGTACTCATCGCCAGGCCCGCCTTGCCTTGGCTATAGCCCTGGGAAAGCGTGGCGCCGCCATAAACGGTGAGGTTATCGACTAGCCCATGTTGCAGCGTGCCTTGAAACACTGAAGCGTTGGCATCACTCACACCATGCTGCTGCACCTGACCCACCGTTGCGCTGTAGTGTGTGGCGCGGTAACGCAACAGTTGCGGGGCCACCGAATAAGGCACGACAAAGGTGCTGCGTCGCCCGTCTACCTCGGTGACACTGACGTCGAGGTCGCCTCCGTATCCCGTGGGGTAGAGATCATCGATCACAAAAGGCCCAGGCGCCACAGTGGTTTCGTAAAGGGTGTAGCCGTTCTGGCGCACCGTCACCGTGGCATTGCTGTCGGCAACGCCGCGCACCTGAGGCGCATAGCCTTGTTGCGACGGCGCAAGCATACGGTTATCCGTGGCCAGCGTAACGCCACGCACGCGCACGCCATCAAGGATCTGACCGCTGCTGAAACTGTCACCTACGGTCAGTTGCGACTGCCAGGCTGAAACGGCGCGTTGCAAGTAGGTGGCCGTGGCTTGATAAGGCAAGTGGCTGCTTCGCGAAGCCCAGGCTTGCCCGCCCTGGTGGCGCAACCGCCAGTCACCCAGGTTGACCCCGCCGTCCAGGCCAAGATAACTGCGGTCTTCACCCGCACCTGATGTCACCGCAGCGGCGCTGTAGGTGTAATTGAGCAGTGCGGCATCAACGCCCGCGTCCCATTGGGCGGGGTCAATGTAGTCGCGTGCGGAGCCATTGATGTAGACCTGCGGGATGCTGACATCCAGGGTCAGGGACTCGACATCGACATGGCTGCTGGCCATGGGCATCCATGCGGCGAAATCGCGACAATCCCCCTCGGCGCCTGCCTCGAACTTGCGCAGTACTACTCCGAGTTCGGCCAGTTGTTGCGCGCTCACACAGGGTTGCGCAGCGTCCTGTTTGTCCAGGTTTACGAAGGTGATCGGGCGACGGCCCAGCGATTGCCCGTTGAGTATCACGTCAACGCGATAAACCCCTGGCGTCAACACATTGCTGGTATTGAAGCGTGAGAGATCCGCCGGGCTGGACACACCGCTGGTAAAGGCCTCCAGGTCAAACAATAACGGGGCAGCCTCGGCCGATAACACGAGCGTGCTCAGCAGGCCGAACAACAGCACCAGCCGAGGGTGGGAAAACAGCCAGGCAGTGCCTTGGCAAAACGTGAATGGCAACAAGGCAGGCATAGTCAGAACTTCAGAGGAGCACGCTGCGGCGCGGAAAACGTGCCGTAGTCATTGATGTATTTGAAATGCACCCGGGCATCCGCAGGGATGGGCCGCACGGCCTTGTGCACCCTCAGGGTCAGGTTGCCGCCTGGCGGCACCATGCCCTCTTCCGCCGGCAGCAGCGGCGCGTCTTGCTGCGGGCCCATGGCCAACGCCACCTCGTTGAATGTCACGTGATAGGCCGATGGGTTGTGCACGTCCAGCAGCGTCCCCTGGGTACTGCGGCGCAAGGACCAGCGTAATTGCGTGGGCGCTTCGTTCGGGCTGCCAGGCAGATCGGCGGGGCGAAAAAACACTTTGGTACGGATACGAAAGGCGAATTGCAGGTGATTCGCCGGGCCAACCTCTGCATCGGCCTCGGTGTTGACCTTGGGCGGGATCTCCAGCGCATTCAGCCAAAACAACGATTCCCGATCAGCCGGCAGTGGCTCTTGGGTGTAGACCAGGCGCACGGCCTGGCTTTTCTGCGGGTTCAGGCGAAACACCGGCGGCGAAAGGCTGAAAGGCACCTCGCTGTTAGAAGGGTCTGACGCCGGGTCACCCTGATCCAGCCATACCTGGACCAGGCGCGGAGCCCGTTCATCGTCGTTGGTCAGGCGCAAGGTGATTTCGCGACGCTGTTGCGGGTAAATGTGCCGCGTGCCATCGATCACTACACCGGCATGGGCAACGGATGGCCATCCGCTAACCATCGAAATGGCGAGCAGCAAGGCAATTGCGAACATGAGTCGGGCAAGCATGGGGCGGTCCTCCAAGGCGCTGTCCAGTGCCTGGCGAACCGCCAGGCTCCGGGCCTTGTTCAGGGAAACGTGACGGAATACAGCACCTGCGTACTTACCGGGCCTGGGGTTGCGGCGCCGGTGGCGAAGTACTGCGCGGCGAACGGCAGCGACACCTCACCGTTGTCGGGGACTTTTGCACTGCTCGAATTGAGTGCCAGGCGCAGGTCCATAGGCTTTTGGGTAGTGCCGTCGACAATCTGCACCTCAACCAGGCTGGCAGGCACTGGTTTGGCCGGCGCTTGATTCTTCAAGTTGCCGGTAGCCGGGTTGATCGCCGGGCTGCTGCTCTCGAACAACACCGCCACCGTCGTATCCTTGGGGCACGCACCCACACGCACAACAAATGGGGTGGTGCCGGCCGTCTGGCCTTTTGCCTTGAGCGCGCTGGCCTGGACCTTGTTGAGCACAACGGCGAAGTTCGGGCTGGCGCCAGGCGCGGAGCCTGCCCCGCCACTGATACTGCAGGTGGTGCCGGTGATTTCACCGGTCAGGCTGATGGTACCGTCTGCGGCAAAAGCAGGCAGCGCGACGACGCCGGTAGCAGCCAGGAAAGCAGCGGCCAATCGGATGTTGTTCATTGCAGGTAATTCCTTATCAAGTAGCGTTAACGGGTTACGAAACGAATTTCAACAATTGAAAGACGAGGGTCGACCGTCCCGCCAGAAGTGGGCTGAAACGGCTGAGAGAGAGGCTGGAAGGGTCGGTGCTCCGAAGTCTCTTACTTTTTGCAACGATGTTTATCTTGCCAAGTTGAGACAATCGCAACAACTGACCGAACGGCTAGGTCAATTCGCGCCAAACAAGTGAGCGGCACTGCGCAATGCCAACTATCATCGGCACACACCCGTCTTTTTATTCTGTTATTGGCTGCCTCTATGCCCCTCACTGCCAAAGGCCCCCGAAGCCGAACTGCACGCGCGCTCATCAGCAGTGTCTGCGGCCTGGTTCCCGTTTTATTGGGGGTTGTGATTCTTCATTGGCAAGCCGAACGCACCCTTGAGCAAAGCACCGCCCAAACCGCGCTGGAGGCTGTGCGCCAATTCGATTTAATGCTCGACAACACCGCCCTCGCCGCCCAGGCATTGCTGCCGCTGGCCGGCCAACCGTGCGACAACGGCGCGCAACTGGCACTGCGCGAACAGGTCACGCGGCGCCCCTTTGTGCGGGCAACGACCTTGTCCTGGCAAAAAAACATCTATTGCAGCTCGTTGTTCGGCGGCAGCTACCAGTCACCGGTCAACCCGGACGATTACGTAGCGGGCACGCTGTGGTTGATGAACGGCAACCCGGTAACGCCCGATACCGCGTTGTTGGTTTACCGCCTGGTCGATGGCGATAAAGCCGCGTTTGCCTCGGTTGACGGCTATCACCTGACCAACGCCTTGCGCCTGATCAGCCGCTACGCACACCTGATCCTGCAAGTGGGAGCCAACTGGCTGGACGCTGACGGCAAGGTGCACACCACTGCAATGCCGCAGTTTGCAGTGGCCCATCAGCACCTGAACTCTGAGCGTTACCCGTACAGCGTCGATGCCGGCATGCCTGTCGGTGAGGTCTGGCGGTACATGGAGGCGCGCTACCCGGCGCTGTTCAGTCTGCTGGTGTTCTTTGGTGTGCTGGCGGGCGTGTTGGCGCACTGGCTGCAAAAGCGCTCGTCCGCGCCGACCCATGAGTTGCAGCGGGCATTGGGGGCCAATGAATTCATTCCGTATTTCCAGCCAGTGGTGCGTGGCGACACCCGCGAATGGGCCGGCTGTGAAGTATTGATGCGCTGGCGGCACCCGAAGGAAGGCTTGGTTCGCCCTGACCTGTTTATACCGTTGGCCGAACATTCGGGCCTGATCGTGCCGATGACCCGCTCGTTGCTACGCCAGACCGCTGCGCAACTGGCCCCGCATGCCGGGCGCTTCACCCCGGGCTTCCATATCGGCGTGAACATCACCGCCAGTCACTGCCAGGACCTCGACCTGGTGCAGGACTGCCGGGAGTTTCTCGCTGCGTTCGCCCCCGGCCAGGTGACGCTGGTACTGGAGTTGACCGAACGTGAACTGATTCAGCCTACCGACACCACCGCCCGCCTGTTCGACGCCCTGCATCAACTGGGGGTGATGATCGCGATTGATGACTTCGGAACCGGCCACTCCAGCCTGGGTTACTTACGCAACTTCAACGTCGACTACTTGAAGATCGATCAAAGTTTTGTCGCCATGATTGGCGCCGATGCACTCTCACGGCATATTCTGGACAGCATCATAGAACTCAGCGGCAAGCTGGACCTGGGTATTGTCGCCGAGGGCGTGGAAACAGCAGAGCAATGCGAATACCTGGCGGCCCAAGGTGTGGATTTCCTGCAGGGCTACCTGTTCGGCCGGCCGTTACCCTGTGAGGAATTCATTAAGTCGCTGAGCAGCCATTGAATAGCCATCTAGTGCGCTGGATGAAATAATCTTATTTAGGTAACGCCGTGATTTACTCGTGCGGCATTAACTACTACAATTTTTCCTGCCTGTGCTGAACTCGCAGAAAGGCCTCTTTCTTTGAGTTACCTTAAAGCTCCTGGCTTACACGCTTTATCTGCAGTTGATATCAGCCAACTACACTATTGGAGTACAGATTTTGTCCAGACTCGCCGAATTTCGCGCAGCAGAAAAAGCCCTTCAAGAACAGCTGGCTCAGCTGGAATCCTTGAAGAACGACGCCGGCCTGAAAAAAGAAATCGAATTCGAAGAAAAGCTGCAAGGGCTGATGAAGCACTACGGCAAAAGCCTGCGCGACATCATCTCGATCCTTGATCCTAACCCTGGCAAAGCCAGCGCTGCTGCCGCCGCACCAAAACAGCGCCGCGCACGTGTGGTCAAGGTTTACCACAACCCACACACCGGCGAACTGATCGAAACCAAAGGCGGCAACCACCGCGGCCTGAAAGCCTGGAAAGAACAGTATGGCGCTGCCACAGTAGATTCCTGGTTGCGCGGCTGATCGAAAGACGCTGCAAAAACCCCGCTGATGCGGGGTTTTTTTTGCTTCGAAAACGAACTTAATCAAGTGTTCATTTTGTTCAAAAACGAGTGAGATAACCCGTTCAAAGTTTAAGGCTATCACGCACTGAACTGACTTCAGCCTTACTGGCTTCATAGGCCTCGGCCTGACCGGCGAAGGAAAAGACATAGGCTTTATCGCTATCAACTGCGCCGACCAATGTTTGTGACAATATGTGCCGACCGTTCTCGGTAATCACGCAAGTAGTTTCCAGCGCTTCAAGACGGCTCAATGTGCTGGTGTGCATTTTGGTGCACACGCTTTGATAACCGCTGCCGGCAAAATCCTTCTGGATGGATTTGCGCATTTCCAGCAGTACGCCTTGAAGATTAACTTTATGGCCCGCCTCAATCGGTGTACCGGTCAACTCCATGACCATCAAGGTGTTGCCGTTTTCATCATTCTTGATTGCGCGTTGGCGGGACACCGCCTGAGGTTTTACCGGCGCTTCGTCGTCGGGCACTACTTCCTCGACTTGCCAGCCGCTGGGCCAATGAATTTCCGGGTCGGCCGCCAACACAAAGGGGCTGCCCAGCAACACACATACAGCGCTCAACAACGGCTTACGAAATTCAATCATCAAGAAAACACCCAAGGTTCAAGCGTCGAAGTTTGAGCCTGACACCCTTGGCTCGCAAGGGCTGAGTAACCTTTTTCATTTGGCTCGGCCGGCAACGCTTGCGTATCATGGCGGTGCGGCACGGATGCCGGCCGCAAGCCAAGGGACCACTCAAGTCACGAGTCGCGTTTGCCCCATTTTTTCTGGAGGGCCCATGAGCCTGCACGATCTGAACACTTTCCCGGGCGTCACCGCCCAACCTGACACCGCCACGTCGAACTTCGTGTTCAACCACACCATGCTGCGGGTCAAGGACATCACCAAATCGCTGGACTTCTACACCCGCGTATTGGGCTTTTCCCTGGTTGAAAAGCGTGACTTCCCGGAAGCCGAATTCAGCCTCTACTTTCTGGCCCTGGTGGACAAGGCCCAGATTCCAGCCGACGCCGCCGCGCGCACGCAGTGGATGAAGTCGATCCCTGGCATCCTCGAACTGACCCACAACCACGGCACCGAAAACGACGCCGACTTTGCTTACCACAACGGCAATACTGACCCGCGTGGCTTTGGCCATATCTGCATTTCGGTGCCGGATATTGTCGCCGCTTGCGAGCGTTTTGAAGCCTTGGGCTGTGATTTCCAGAAGCGCCTGAGCGATGGCCGCATGAAAAGCCTGGCGTTCATCAAAGACCCGGATGCTTACTGGGTTGAGATTATTCAGCCGGCGCCGCTGTAAGCGTTCTGCGTGACGCGGAGCGTCACCGGATGCATTCCCACGTAGAACGTGGGAACGAGAAAACCCCATGATCACTCATGGGGTTTTTTATTTTCGCAGCCGGATTTAAGCGGGTGCCGAGGTACGGATCAGGTGATCAAAAGCACTCAGCGAAGCCTTCGCGCCCTCGCCTACCGCAATCACGATCTGCTTGTACGGCACGGTCGTCACGTCACCGGCAGCAAACACGCCCGGCAGTGAAGTTTCGCCACGCGCATCGACGATGATCTCGCCGCGCGGGGTCAATTCCACCGTGCCCTTGAGCCAGTCGGTGTTGGGCAACAAGCCGATCTGAACAAAGATGCCTTCCAGGTCGATGGTCTTGAACTCGCCGCTGTCACGATCCTTGTACGCCAGGCCGGTGACCTTCTGGCCATCGCCTTTGACTTCACTGGTCAATGCGCTGGTGATCACGTCCACGTTCGGCAGGCTGTAGAGCTTGCGCTGCAACACGGCATCGGCGCGCAACTTGCTGTCGAACTCGAGCAAGGTCACGTGGCTGACGATACCGGCCAGGTCAATGGCTGCTTCAACGCCGGAGTTACCACCGCCGATCACTGCCACACGCTTGCCTTTGAACAACGGGCCGTCGCAATGCGGGCAGA
The DNA here is from genome assembly GCF_021606215.1 of Pseudomonas sp. PA-5-4B. Lineage (NCBI taxonomy): Bacteria > Pseudomonadati > Pseudomonadota > Gammaproteobacteria > Pseudomonadales > Pseudomonadaceae > Pseudomonas > Pseudomonas sp. PA-5-4B. Next base: position 23,088 of record NZ_WKDB01000030.1, read on the forward strand.
AGCACACGCCGCGGGCCTTGTATTCCTGCTCGCCCGGCACACCCATCTCGCGCCAGCGGGCACCGGTGGCCAGAATCACGGTTTTGGACTTGAGGGTCGCACCGCTTTCAAAGCGAACTTCGTGCAAGTCACCGGCATTTTTTGCCGGGATCAGGCGGCTGGCACGCTGCAGGTTCATGATGTCCACGTCGTACTGACGCACATGCGCCTCCAGGGCGCTGGCCAGTTTCGGCCCTTCAGTCTCCTGCACGGAGATGAAGTTCTCGATGGACATAGTGTCCAGCACCTGGCCGCCGAAACGCTCAGCTGCCACGCCGGTGCGAATACCTTTGCGTGCGGCGTAGATAGCTGCGGCAGAACCGGCTGGGCCACCACCGACCACCAACACATCAAAGGCCTCTTTGGCGCTGATTTTCTCGGCGGCCTTTTCGATACCGCTGGTGTCGAGCTTGGCGAGGATCTCTTCCAGGCCCATGCGGCCCTGGCCGAAGTTCACACCATTGAGGTACACGCTGGGCACTGCCATGACCTGGCGTTCATCGACTTCAGCCTGAAACAGCGCGCCGTCGATGGCGACGTGGCGGATGTTCGGATTAAGCACGGCCATCAGGTTCAGCGCCTGAACCACGTCAGGGCAGTTCTGGCACGACAGCGAGAAGTAGGTTTCGAAGCTGAACTCGCCTTTCAAGGCACGAATCTGTTCAATCACTTCGACACTGGCTTTTGATGGGTGGCCACCGACTTGCAGCAGGGCCAGCACCAGCGAAGTGAATTCATGGCCCATGGGGATGCCGGCAAAACGCAGGCTGATATCGGCACCCGGGCGGTTGATGGAGAACGACGGCTTGCGCGCATCATTGCCATCGGTTTTGAGGGTAATCAGCGTGGTGAGGCTGGTTACGTCCTGCAACAGGGCAAGCATTTCCTGGGATTTCGCGCCGTCGTCGAGGGAGGCGACGATCTCGATCGGCTGGGTGACCCGTTCCAGGTATGACTTCAACTGAGCTTTAAGATTGGCGTCCAACATACGGGCGATTTCCTGTTAATTCGGTTTATTGCAGACAAAAAAACGCCCGAGCGAATCTCGCCCGGGCGTTTTGAGGGCGGTGCAGCTTACTTAAGGTGCGGCAACCCGCCCTTGATGTTTCACAGACTTAGATCTTGCCGACCAGGTCCAGGGACGGAGCCAGAGTAGCCTCGCCTTCTTTCCACTTGGCTGGGCAGACTTCGCCTGGGTGAGCAGCGACGTACTGAGCGGCCTTGATTTTGCGCAGCAGCTCGGAGGCGTCACGGCCAACACCGCCGTCGTTCAGTTCAACGATCTTGATCTGACCTTCCGGGTTGATCACGAAGGTGCCGCGGTCTGCCAGGCCAGCTTCTTCGATCAGTACGTCGAAGTTGCGCGAGATGGTCAGGGTTGGGTCGCCGATCATGGTGTACTGGATTTTGCCGATGGCTGGCGAAGTGTTGTGCCAGGCAGCGTGGGCAAAGTGGGTGTCGGTGGACACGCTGTAGATTTCGACGCCCAGTTTCTGGAATTCGGCGTAGTTGTCAGCCAGGTCTTCCAGTTCGGTTGGGCAAACGAAGGTGAAGTCGGCTGGGTAGAAGAAGACTACGGACCATTTGCCTTTCAGGTCAGCGTCCGACACGTCTACGAAGTTGCCGTTTTTGTAGGCGGTCGCTTTGAACGGTTTTACTTGGCTGTTGATGATAGGCATCGGTGACTCTCCGTCAGTGGTTGAAAAGTTGATGAGATGAATCCTACTCACTCTTTCCGTCGGTGGCTCATTGGCAAACCTGATGCTGACGATTGGTTTTCCCTATCAGGTATCTGTATTAATAGAAGAAATCTCAAAGCAGCGGTGGAGTCGCCAAGGTCATGCCCAAAAAGGGTGTCGCTTCAACATAGCGCATGGCGGATTTCATGTCGCTCCAGCCGACGTAACTCATCAGCGACTTGATGTCCCAGCCACTGCGATGGGCCCAGGTGGCGAAACCGCGGCGCAGCGAGTGACTGGTGTATTGATCAGCCGGAATGCCCGCGCGCTCCAGAGCCTGGCGCAGCAGCGGGATCACGCTGTTGGGGTGCAGCCCCTCCTCGCCCAGGTTGCCCCAGCGATCAATCCCCCGAAACACCGGCCCCCGCACCAGGGCCGAGGCGCTTAGCCAGTCGCTGTAGGCCTGCACCGGGCACAAGCGCAGCAGCGCCGGCGTCTGGTAGGTTTTGCCGAGGTTGTCGCGGTCACTTTTGCTGCGCGGCAGGTACAGGCTGATGCCGGCGCCGGGCACCGCTTGCACGTGTTCGATGCTCAGGCGACATAACTCGTCGCTGCGAAAGCCGCGCCAGAAGCCCAGCAGGATCAACGCAGTGTCGCGCTTGGCGCGCAGCAAGCGCGGCTGATCCCGCGCTTCAATGGCCTGCCTGGCTTCAACCTCAAGTGATGCCACCACCTGTTCAAGGTGCTTGAGCTGCAAAGGTTCGGCCTGCTTCTCCCGTGCCGGGTGCACCGCCCGAATGCCCTTGAGTACCTTGCGCACCACCGGCGCCTTGGTCGGGTCCGGGAAACCCTGGCTGGTGTGCCACTGCGCAAGCGCCGAGAGCCGCAGCTTTAAGGTGTTGACCGCCAGCACCCCGGCATGGGCCACCAGGTAGCGCGCCACGCTGTCGCTGGTGGCTGGCAGGAACCCGCCCCAACTCACTTCGAAATGCTCGAGGGCTGCGCGATAGCTGCGCCGCGTGTTGTCGCGGGTGGCGGCGTTGAGGTAACGGTCCAGGTCGCTCATGAAAGGCCTATTCGTACTGCTGGCGGGTGTATTAACGGTTAAAACGGCTCTGACACGGGATAATACGCCAATATCCCATCTGTTAAATCATGAATTTAAACGGGTTTTTATTCATGATAAAGTATGTATCTACATACCATGTACCACAGTACTAAATCGACGGAGACTTCATGGCGCGCGGCGGCATAAACAAAGCAGTGGTTCAAACGGCACGCCTGGCGATCCTGGCCCGTGGCGAAAACCCGAGCATCGACGCGGTGCGCATCGAGATGGGCAATACCGGCTCGAAAACCACGATTCATCGCTATTTGAAGGAACTCGATGACAGCGAAACCCGGCTGACCATTACCCAGGCGCCCATCGACGATGAACTGGGCGAGTTGGTAGCACGGCTGGCTCAACGCCTTAAAGACAAGGCCCAGGAGCCGATTGACGCGGCACTGGCGCAGTTCGAGCAGCAAAAAGCCGCCCTGCTCGCCCAGGTGCAAACGCTTGAAGAAGCCCATGGCCAGCTCAAGCAGCAATTGGATATCCAGGCCGCCGCACTGGCCGAAGAAAGCGCCGCCTTGCAGACCGCCAGCACCAGCCTGCAAACCGAACAAACTCGCAATGCGGGGCTCAGCCAAGCGTGCAGCGATTACGAGTTGCGCATGAATGACAAGGACGAGCAGATTCGCTCGCTGGAAGACAAACACTTGCACGCCCGCGACGCGCTTGAGCACTACCGCAATGCGGTGAAGGAGCAACGCGAGCAAGAGCAACGGCGCCATGAAGGCCAGCTGCAGCAGGTGCAGGCCGAGCTGCGCCAGGCGCAACAAAGCGCCATGGTGCGCCAGGATGAGATCACCCAGCTGCATCGCGATAATGAGCGGCTACTGATCGAGCACCGCGTGACCAGCAAGGAACTGACCGCCCTGCAGGAGCAATCACGCAAGGAACAGGCGCAGCAGCAAACACTCAGCGAACAGCTGGGCCGCATGGAAAGCGAACGCACCCTGCTTCAGGAGCGCTTGCGGGTTGCGGTAGAGGAAAGTCAAGCGCGCCAGGCAGCGCTGAGTGAGCAACAGCAGGTGAGCAAAACCCTGGAACTGGACCTGATCAAGGCCCAGGCCAGTATCGAGGCATTGCGCCTGGCGGCCGTCGTTGCAACGCCGCCAGAGGCAACCGCCGACGCCTGATCAGCCCGCTACAGGCGTGCGCATGGTGACGAACTCTTCCGCCGCCGTAGGGTGCACGCCGATGGTTTCATCGAAATGCTGCTTGGTCGCGCCGGCCTTGAGCGCGATCGCCAGGCCCTGGACGATCTCACCCGCATCCGGCCCGACCATGTGGCAGCCCAGGACCTTGTCGGTGTCGGCGTCGACCACCAGCTTCATCAGGGTTTTTTCCTGGCAATCGGTCAACGTCAGCTTCATCGGCCGGAAGCGGCTTTCGAAGATCTGCACGTTATGGCCGTTTTGCTTCGCATCTTCTTCGCTCAGGCCCACGGTGCCGATATTCGGCAGGCTGAACACCGCGGTCGGGATCATCGCGTAATCCACCGGGCGGTATTGCTCAGGCTTGAACAGCCGACGCGCAACCGCCATGCCTTCGGCCAGCGCGACGGGCGTCAATTGCACCCGCCCGATCACATCGCCAATCGCCAGGATCGAGGCTTCGGCGGTCTGGTACAGGTCGTCGACTTCGACAAAGCCGCGCTCATCCAATTTGACGCCGGTATTTTCCAGCCCCAGGTTGTCGAGCATCGGGCGACGGCCGGTGGCGTAGAACACGCAATCGGCTTCGAGCACGCGGCCGTCTTTGAGGGTGGCCTTGAGGCTGCCGTCAGCCTGTTTGTCGATGCGCTCGATATCGGCATTGAATTGCAGGTCGAGGCCGCGCTTGGTCAGCTCTTCCTTCAGGTGCGTGCGCACTGCGCCGTCAAACCCGCGCAGAAACAGGTCGCCGCGATACAGCAAGGTTGTGCGCGCGCCCAAGCCATGGAAGATGCCCGCAAACTCGACGGCAATGTAGCCGCCGCCCACTACCAGCACGCGCTTGGGCAGCTCTTTGAGGAAGAACGCCTCGTTGGAGCCTATGGCGTGCTCACGGCCCGGGATTTCCGGGATCTGCGGCCAGCCGCCCGTCGCGATCAGGATGTGCCTGGCCGTAAAGCGCTCGCCATTGATCTCCACCTGGTGCGGATCAACCAAACGCGCATGCCCTTCGTGCAGGGTCACGCCACTGTTAACCAGCAGGTTGCGGTAGATGCCATTGAGGCGGTTGATTTCACGGTCTTTGTTGGCGATCAGGGTCGCCCAGTCAAAGTTCGCTTCACCCAACGACCAGCCGAAACCGCTGGCCTGCTCAAAGTCTTCGGCGAAATGCGCGCCGTACACCAGCAGTTTTTTCGGCACGCAGCCAACGTTCACGCAGGTACCGCCCAGGTAACGGCTTTCAGCTACCGCCACTTTAGCGCCAAAGCCTGCGGCAAAGCGCGCCGCGCGAACACCGCCGGAACCGGCGCCAATTACATACAGATCAAAATCGTAGGCCATTTCACTCTCCTCGGCAGGGCACCAGCATACCGACTTACATGGGGCTGAAAAACGAAAAAGCCACCCGAAGGTGGCTTTTTGGTCGAGCTACTGTGAATCAGTAAGCCTTACCGGTCTTGTAGAAGTGCTCGTAGCAGAAGTTGGTGGCCTCAATGTAGCCTTCAGCGCCACCGCAGTCGAAGCGACGGCCTTTGAATTTGTAGGCGATCACGCAGCCATCTTTGGCTTGCTTGAGCAGGGCGTCAGTGATTTGAATCTCGCCGCCTTTGCCTGGCTCGGTTTCTTCGATCAGCTTGAAGATGTCCGGCGTCAGGATGTAACGACCGATAATCGCCAGGTTCGACGGCGCATCTTCCGGCGCTGGTTTTTCAACCATGTCACGCACGCGAATCAGGCCATCACCAATATCGTCGCCGGCGATCACGCCGTACTTGTTGGTTTCCTGAGGGTCGACCTCTTGAACCGCAACGATGGTGCAGCGGTATTTCTGGTACAGCTTGACCATCTGGGTCAGTACGCCGTCGCCTTCCAGGTTGACGCACAGGTCATCAGCCAGCACCACGGCGAACGGTTCGTCACCGATCAGCGGGCGGCCAGTGAGGATGGCGTGGCCAAGGCCTTTCATCTGGGTTTGACGGGTGTAGGAGAACGAGCACTCGTCGAGCAGTTTACGGATGCCGACCAGGTATTTTTCCTTGTCGGTGCCCTTGATCTGGTTTTCCAGCTCGTAGCTGATATCGAAGTGGTCTTCCAGCGCGCGCTTACCGCGGCCGGTAACAATGGAAATTTCGTTCAAGCCGGCATCCAGTGCCTCTTCGACGCCGTACTGAATCAGTGGCTTGTTCACCACCGGCAGCATCTCTTTGGGCATGGCTTTGGTCGCTGGCAAGAAGCGAGTGCCGTAACCGGCTGCTGGGAACAAGCATTTCTTGATCATATAAGTCCTTACAAAGGGCTGTGCGTACGGAATTCGGCGCAGTCTAATCAGGCCGCAGTCACCTTACAATGGGTCCTGCTGGCGTTGCGATGTCAACATAGAGAAAAAATGTGCGCGTAAGTTCCGCTGATCCTACGAAGAGCATTCACTCAGGGCGCGACATAACCAGCCATCGCCCCTTTGCTTACGAGCGCCTCAATGGTTTTAGCACGCTTTTCGCGGCAGGGCACTGACCTGCAACAACTTGCGCGCCTCGGGGCCAATTGGCGCTATCATTACTGGCTTGAACCAGACTACGAGATTGACAGATGTCAGAACCAAAAGGCGTAAACGGCTACCTGATCACCAAGCGTGCGGACGGCTGGCACCTGATCAACTTCCACGGCGACAGCGTCGCCGGGGTATTCGCGAGCGAAAGCATGGCCGTTGCGGTGGCTGAAGTGTTTGTGGACGAAGCCGGCCACGCATCGAGCAAGCGCCCCAAGGACAAAAAGTAAGCGTCATTGCTTGCGCACAAAGCCCCGGTCAACGGGGCTTTTTTGTGTTTGTCTGTACCTTGATGGCCGTTCGCTATAATCTTGCTACGAACGCCCCACGACAGTGTCTGCGCCCCTCCTACACCCTCGACGACGACCCAACACATGAACAAGATTCTGGCACTGACTGCGGCCCTGGCGCTGATGACCGGCTGCACCACCACGTCCGACACCTACCTGAAAAACGGCGAGCAAGGCCTGACCATCGACTGCTCGGGCGAGGCCAATTCATGGGCCAGTTGCTACGAAAAAGCTGACGCTTCGTGTGCGGGCACCGGTTACCGCATCGTCGGCACCGAAGGTACGCCGGCACTCAAGGAGAGCGACAAGACCCTGGGCAAAGACGTAGGCAACTTCAAGAGCCGCAGCGTCGTCGTGGTGTGCAAGTAATACTGCGTACTACAGATGAACCTCGGCGAACTTGAGCCCCAGGCCACGCAAGGTCTCGATCAGGTCATCCAGGCGCGGGAATGACTCAACCTCATCCTGATCGTCGACCAGAAAGTAACTGCGGCCGCCGCTCTTCTTGAAAAATACGATCCACTCGCCCAGGTCGGCGGGGTTCTGGATAACATGGGTGGCCGATATTTGGCCTTCTGCATGTCGGGCTTTGACGTGTTCTCGCTTCATGACGGGCTTTCCAGGAAGGACTAATGCCGCGCAAACTCAAAGTTTGGGCGGCATCTTTGCATTGAATGGCCGACAGTTTAACGGATGCACTGCCCGATCAGCACTCCCTCTACAGGCGACAACACCCGAATAAACGCAAAAAAAAGCCTGACGCTGCAACGGCAGGGTCAGGCTTTTTTATCGGGTTCAGTACGCGGATAAACCAAAGGCTCAGCCGGAGATGCAATCCTCCCCGGCTTTCTTGATGTCGCCTGGGCGAATCGGCACATTTGACATACTTTCATAGAGCTTGATACTGCTGCCGCTGGAGCGCTCTTCGATCTCGAAGATCGCCGAAGGGTCGGCCGAGAATTTCTGCGGAACAATCACCTGTACACCGTCCTTATGCGGCTCAATCTGCGGCGGCCGACGCGTCGCCTCCAGTTTTCGGACCACACAGGCAGCATATTCAGGCGGTTTTTTGCCTGAAATAACCACCAGGGTTGGCGGGGTCTGCTTGATATCTGCAACCGAAGCACATCCACCTAACGCCAAGGCCAGAACCAACACACTCCACTTCATACTTAAACCTCCGATAAAGACCCTACGACCGCGAAGAGAGGAAATTTCTCCCGCCCATGTGGGATTTATCTCTGAAAACTTGGGAAATAACTGTTTTAAATTGTCGAAGTCGTCGACGACGACCCGATAATAATCGCGTCAGGGCTGATAAACTCTATCTTAACCTACGTATCATTCTGATTTTTCAGAAAAAGCCCTTCTGGAGACACCCCCATGAAATTCATCCACCAGCGCGAGCACCTCAACGAGGGCGACATCGTTGTCATCGAATGCTCGCAGACCTGCAACATTCGCCTGATGAGCGATGCCAATTTCCGCAGTTTCAAGAACGGTGGCCGCCACACTTACCACGGCGGCGCGTTCGACAAATTCCCGGCAAAAATCACCGCACCCAGCACCGGGTTCTGGAACATTACCCTGGATGTGGTCACGCGCCGCGCCATCAGCGTGACCCGCAAACCTGCGTTGTCCCACAAGATTCGCATTGTTCGCCGCACCAGCACCAAACTGAGCTGAGCCGAACCCTCGACAGGAAAACCGCTGTGACTAAATACGTTATGAAGTACAAGCTCAATGGCGAACGTCGCTTTGAATTCGCCCTGCTGCAATCGGGAAGCGTTGAAGAAGCCAAAGAAGCCCTGGCAAAAATCCACGATGCCACCGATGAAATCACCGACATCACCGTGAGCAAGGCCCTGTAACCCATGCCAGGCCCGACGGCTGATCTGTTCGCTGAGGATGCCTTGCAGCAACCGGCGGGGCGCGAGCAGATTGGCGAAGAGTCCTACGTACTCAGGGGCTTCGCCCTGCCCTGGATTGAACGCCTGCTGCCTGAACTGCGACGGGTGTTGGCCCAATCGCCGTTTCGACAAATGGTCACACCCGGCGGCTTCACCATGTCGGCCGCACTCAGCAGTTGCGGCACATTGGGTTGGACCACCGACAGCACCGGCTACCGCTACAGCCCGATTGACCCCCGCAATCAGCAGCCCTGGCCGGCTATGCCCGAAACGTTGCGTGAACTGGCCACGCTTGCCGCAGCCGAAGCTGGCTTCAGCGCATTTGCCCCGGATGCCTGCCTGATCAACCGCTATGTGCCGGGCGCCAAGATGTCCCTGCATCAGGATAAAAACGAACGCGCCTATAGCGCCCCTGTGGTTTCAGTCTCTCTGGGCCTGCCGGCGATCTTCCTGTTTGGCGGCCATGAGCGCAGCAGCAAAACTCAAAAAGTTTCACTGTTCCACGGCGACGTGGTGGTCTGGGGCGGCGTTGATCGCTTGCGTTTTCATGGGGTGATGCCGATTAAAGAGGGCGTGCATCCGGTCATGGGCCCGCAGCGCATCAACCTGACCTTTCGCACCGCTGGCTAATTTGACCGCAAGCTTCAGAGTGCCGGCCATCTGCAACGCGGTTAATCTGGCCGTGATCCGTCAAGAGTGCAGGCCATGACCACCGAACAAGACCCCCGCTGGGCCGCCATCGTCGCCCGTGATGCCAAGGCTGACGCCGTGTTTGTCTACGGCGTTAAAACCACCGGCGTGTATTGCCGCCCCAGCAGCGCCTCGCGATTGCCACGCCCGGAGAACATCGAATTCTTCGACACCCCTGCCCAGGCTGAAGCGGCGGGTTATCGCCCAAGCAAACGCGCGGCCGGCGACCAGACTCAATTGGCGGCCCTCCACGCCCAACGGGTGGCCGAGGCGTGCCGGCAGATCGAGCAGGCCGAAACCGCGCCCAGCCTGGAAGCACTCGCCAGTGGCGCCGGGCTGAGTTCATTCCATTTTCATCGCATATTCAAAGCGGTGACCGGCCTGACGCCCAAGGGATATGCCAGTGCCCTGCGTTCGCGCAAAGTTCGCCACGGCCTCAAGGGCGAGCATTCAGTGACCGATGCGTTGTATGACGCGGGCTTTAATTCCAACAGCCGCTTTTATGAATCAGCCAACCGACTGCTCGGCATGAAGCCCAGCGACTACAAAGCCGGCGGCACCAACAGCACGATTTTGTTTGCCGTGGGCCAATGTTCACTTGGGGCGATTCTGGTGGCGCAAAGCCAACGCGGCGTGTGTGCGATTTTATTGGGCGATGACCCGGACACCTTACTGCGCGACTTGCAAGACCAGTTCCCCAAAGCCGAACTGGTCGGCGCAGATCATGAGTTCGAACAATTGATCGCCCAGGTCGTGGGTTTTATCGAAGCCCCTGCCCTGGGGTTGAATTTACCCCTGGACCTGCGCGGCACCGCCTTTCAGGAACGGGTGTGGCAGGCACTGCGCGACATCCCGGTGGGCAGCACCGCCAGCTACGCGCAGATTGCTGTGCAGATCGGCGCACCCAAATCGTTTCGCGCGGTGGCCCAGGCCTGTGGCGCCAACAGCCTGGCGGTGGCGATTCCCTGCCACCGCGTGGTGCGCAGTGACGGGGCGTTGTCGGGCTACCGCTGGGGCGTAGAACGCAAGCGGCAACTGCTGGAGCGCGAACAGTCGGTGAAACGCTAGCGAACACCGATACACACCAGCGCCACATCGTTAGCCTGATACATTTCGAATGTCAGTCACAAAGACAGCCTCACGCCGTACCCGGCGTTCCAGGCGTTTTTTCAAGGCCACGCAGGCGACAACGCGAACGCCGGGCGCATCCATGCGGTGTTGGGGCACGCCATCGACGCATGGCAGCGCACGAAATTACTCCCTCGTCCAGTGAATAAAACAGACTGGCCGGGTGCCAATGGCCCTGTTAAAACAGCGCAAAGTCTTATTCACGCTGGAGACGCATCCCATGAGCACCTGGCCAGACACCCGAATTCTCGACCTGCTGGGCATCGACGTGCCTATCATCCAGGCCCCGATGGCCGGCGCCACCACCACAGCGATGGTCATCGCCGCCAATCAAGCCGGCGCCTTGGGCTCGATGCCCGCCGCAGCGCTGAGCATCGAGCAACTGCGCGATGCCTTGAACACCATTCGCCAGGCCAGCGCGAGCCCGATCAACGTCAATTTCTTCTGCCATCAACCGCCAGCAGCTGATAACGCGCGTGACCACCGTTGGAAAACGTTGCTGGAGCCCTACTACCGCGAGCTGGGCGCTGATTTTGATGCACCAACACCGGTGTCCAACCGTGCGCCGTTCGACGAGGCCGCCTGCAAAGTCGTCGAAGAATTTCGCCCCGAGGTGGTGAGTTTTCACTTTGGGCTACCGGAAAAAGCCTTGCTCGACCGGGTAAAAGCCACCGGCGCCAAGGTGCTGTCCTCGGCCACCACCGTTGAAGAAGCCATTTGGCTCGAACAGCATGGCTGCGATGCAATCATCGCGATGGGCATTGAAGCCGGTGGGCACCGAGGGATTTTCCTCAGTGACGACCTCGACACCCAAATCGGCTTGATGGCGCTGGTGCCGCAAATTGTCGACGCGGTGAAGGTGCCGGTGATCGCCGCAGGCGGCGTTGGCGATGCACGTGGCATCGTCGCGGCATTGGCCCTGGGTGCCTCGGCGGTGCAAATCGGCACTGCGTACCTGTTCACCCCTGAAGCCAACGTCAGCGGGTCACACCACTATGCCTTGCGCCATGCCCAGGCCAGCGAAACCGCGCTGACCAACCTGTTCACCGGCCGCCCGGCGCGCGGCATCGTCAACCGGGTGATGCGCGAACTCGGTGCGATCAACCCGTCTGCCCCCGCATTCCCCACTGCCGGCGGCGCCTTGATGCCGCTCAAGGCCAAGGATGAAGCCGGCTTCAGCAACCTGTGGGCAGGCCAGGCGCTGCGTCTGGGTAGAGATATTTCTACGTATGACTTGACCCGCCAGTTGGCCGAACAGGTGCTGGCCAAGCTCAAGCGCCACTGACACTTGGGGCAACTTTGCACTGTACCGGCAATGGCCAACCGCTATATATTCCCATACATAGCGGTAAAGCCTTCTACCTATAACAAGCCGTACAACCCCCAAGGAGCTGCTTCATGACGATCCGCGCCTCACGCCTGGCCCCTACTGCCCTGGCCACCCTGATTGCCGCTTTTACTTTTGGCCCAGCCCACGCCGATGAAGTCCAGGTGGCTGTCGCCGCCAACTTCACCGCGCCGATCCAGGCGATTGCTGCCGATTTCGAAAAAGACACCGGCCACAAATTGGTCGCCGCCTACGGCGCTACCGGCCAGTTCTATACCCAGATCAAGAACGGTGCGCCGTTCGAAGTGTTCCTCAGCGCCGATGACACCACCCCGCAAAAACTTGAAACCGAAGGCGATACGGTCAAAGGTTCGCGCTTCACCTACGCAGTCGGCGCCCTGGCGCTGTGGTCGGCCAAAGAAGGTTACGTGGATGCCAAAGGCGAGGTGCTGAAGAAAAACGACTTCAAACACCTGTCCATCGCCAACCCGAAAGCGGCACCTTATGGCCTGGCGGCCACTCAAGTGCTGGCTAAAGAAGGCTTGACCGAGCAGGTCAAGGACAAGCTGGTCGAAGGCCAGAACATCACCCAGGCGTATCAGTTCGTGTCCACCGGCAACGCCGAGCTGGGCTTTGTCGCGCTGTCGCAGATCTACAAGGACGGCAAGGTCACCAGCGGTTCGGCGTGGATCGTCCCGGCGGCCATGCACGACCCGATCAAACAAGACGCGGTCATCCTCAACAAGGGCAAGGACAGCGCTGCCGCCAAAGCCTTGGTTGAATACCTCAAGGGGCCAAAAGCCGCTGCCGTGATCAAGTCCTACGGCTACGAGCTGGCTAACTGAATATGCCGCTGTCGAGTGCCGATTTTTCCGCCATCTGGTTGACCATCAAACTGGCGTCATTGACGACTGTGATCCTGCTGATCATCGGCACTCCGATCGCCCTGTGGCTGTCGCGCACCCGCTCCTGGTGGCGCGGCCCCATAGGCGCGATTGTCGCGTTGCCGTTGGTGTTGCCACCGACGGTCATCGGCTTTTACCTGTTGTTGACCATGGGTCCCAACGGCTACTTCGGCCAGTTGACCCAATGGCTGGGCCTGGGCACCCTGACCTTCAGCTTCGCCGGGCTGGTGATCGGCTCGGTGATCTATTCCATGCCGTTTGTGGTGCAGCCGTTGCAAAACGCCTTTTCCGCCATCGGCACGCGCCCATTGGAAGTGGCGGCGACGCTGCGTGCCAACCCATGGGACACGTTTTTCACGGTGATCCTGCCCCTGGCCCGCCCCGGCTTTATCACCGCCTCGATTCTTGGCTTTGCCCACACCGTCGGTGAGTTCGGCGTGGTGCTGATGATCGGCGGCAATATCCCCAACAAAACCCGCGTGGTCTCAGTGCAGATCTACGATCACGTCGAAGCCATGGAATATGCCCAGGCCCACTGGCTGGCCGGCTCCATGGTGGTGTTCGCTTTTCTCGTATTGCTGGCGCTCTATTCCAGCCGTAAAACCAAGATGGGCTGGAGCTGACCGCCATGATTGATGTACGCCTGAACGTGAAGTACCCAGGCTTCGCCCTGGACGTGGACCTGCACCTGCCCGGCCGTGGCGTGACCGCGCTGTACGGGCATTCCGGCTCCGGCAAGACCACATGCCTGCGCTGTATCGCCGGGCTTGAGCGCGCTAAAGACGGGTTTATCCAGGTCAACGAAGAGGTCTGGCAAGACAGCCGTAACGGCGTGTTTGTGCCGCCGCATAAGCGCGCACTGGGGTATGTGTTCCAGGAAGCGAGTCTGTTTCCCCACCTGTCGGTGCGTGCCAATCTGGAGTTCGGCCTCAAGCGTATTGCCCGCCCGCTTCGCCGTGTGGACATGGCCCAGGCCGCCGAACTGCTGGGCATCGGCCACTTGCTTGAACGCCACCCGCAGCACTTGTCCGGCGGCGAACGCCAGCGCGTCGGCATCGCCCGCGCATTGCTCACCAGCCCGCAGTTGTTGTTGATGGATGAGCCGCTCGCGGCCCTGGACAGCAAGCGCAAAAGCGAGATCCTGCCCTACCTCGAACGCCTGCACGATGAGTTGGATATTCCGGTGCTGTACGTCAGCCATGCCCAGGATGAAGTGGCGCGCCTGGCCGATCACATCGTGCTATTAAGCGACGGCAAGGCGCTGGCCAGCGGCCCCATCGGCGAAACCCTGGCTCGCCTGGACTTGCCGATGGCGCTGGGCGATGACGCCGGCGTGGTCATCAATGGCAGCGTGATTGCCTACGATGAACACTATCAACTGCTCACCCTGCAATTGCCCGACAGCCCGTTGCAAATGCGCGTGGCTCACGCACCGCTGGCGTTGGGCAAACCGTTGCGGGTCAAGGTGCAAGCACGCGACGTCAGCCTCAGCCTGCACGCCGAAGAAGCCAGCAGCATCCTCAACCGCTTGCCGGTGACGGTCACCCAGGAAATAGCGGCGGACAACAGCGCCCACGTGCTGGTGCGCCTGGATGCCGGCGGTACGCCACTGCTGGCGAGGATTACCCGATTTTCCCGCGACCAACTGCACCTGCATCCGGGCCAGGTGTTGTGGGCGCAAATCAAGGCGGTGGCCGTACTGGCGTAAGTATTTGGCACGCGCGTAAAACCCTGCGGTCAATCAGGTATACCGGCCTGATCTGTTGCCAAGGAACTTGCACCATGCCCGACTCTGCGCTGCCTGCCGACCTGCCCCGCGACCTGCATTATGTTGACGACACCCAACCCGGCATCCGCCGTAAAAAACTGCGCGGCACGTTTCAGTATGTCGACCCCAAAGGCCAGCGCATCACCGATGCCGATGAAATCAAGCGCCTGAATGCGTTGGCCGTGCCACCGGCCTACACCGACGTGTGGATCTGCGCCGACCCGCGTGGCCACCTGCAAGCCACCGGCCGTGATGCGCGGGGCCGCAAGCAGTACCGCTATCACAGCCGCTGGCGCGAAGTGCGCGACACCGACAAATACTCGCGCCTGCAAGAGTTCGGCAAGGCCTTGCCCAAATTACGCAAACAATTGGAAGCGCAAATCGCCGCGCCTGGCTTCACCCGTGAAAAAGTCCTGGCCACCGTGGTGATGCTGCTGGACGCCACCTTGATCCGCGTCGGCAACACCCAATATGCCCGCGACAACAAATCCTACGGGCTGACCACCCTGCGCAACCGCCATGTGGACATCAAGGGCAGCGAAATCCAGTTCCAGTTTCGCGGCAAGAGTGGCGTCGAGCACCAGGTCAGCGTCAAGGACCGGCGCCTGGCCACGGTGGTCAAGCGTTGCCTTGAACTCCCGGGCCAGAATCTGTTTCAGTACCTGGACGAAGACGGCGAGCGCCACACCGTCAGTTCCCACGACGTGAATGCCTATTTGCACAGCCTCACCGGCGCCGATTTTACCGCCAAGGACTACCGCACCTGGGCCGGCACGGCGATGGCCCTGGCGGTGTTGCGCGAATTGGAATGGCAGCCCGAATCCGATGCCAAGCGGCATGTGGTGGCGATGGTCAAGGATGTTGCCAAGCAGTTGGGCAATACGCCAGCAGTGTGCCGCAAGTGCTATATCCACCCGGCGGTGTTGGAGCATTTCAGCCTGGGCGAGCTGTCCAAGCTGCCCAAGCCACGGATGCGCAAAGGCCTTAAAGCCGAAGAAGTCGCGCTGGCGATGTTCCTGGAGCAATTGGCCGCCGACTTGCCCAAGCACGCCTAGCTGAGTTAGCCTGCGGGTCCCTTCTGACTCACGGGATGAGCGCCGACGTGAACAACTAAGCCTTCCAGAATGTATTTGCAACGAGCCGCCTGGCGCGCTTGTTGGCCTGTTCGACATTTTTTTGGAGGTGCTGATGACTGACGTCAAACGCCTGCCCGTATTGGTTTCCCTGCAACACGTGTCGTTCCAGTTCGCCAATGGCGAAACCTTGCTGGACGACCTCACCCTGTCCATTGATTACACACCCACCGGGATTGTCGGCCGTAATGGTCGCGGCAAAAGTATCCTGGCGCGCTTGCTGGCCGGCGTACTTGCGCCCTCTTGCGGTACGCTCGATGGCAAGGCCCGCGTAGCCTACGTCGCACAGAGCCTGACGCTGCAACCGGGAGCAAGCCTTGCGCAGATCACCGGTACTGCCCAGGCATTGGCCGCGCTTGAGCGCATGGCCCGCGGCGAGGCCTGGGCCGGTGACCTTGAGCTGATTGACGATCGCTGGGACCTTGCCGAACGCTTGCGTGCCGCACTTGATGACGCGGGTTTACACGCACTCGGTTTTGAAGCCCCAGCCACTCAACTGAGTGGCGGCCAACTGGCCAGGGTTGTCGTAATCGGTGCGCTATTGGCCGCGCCGGACCTGCTGGTACTGGATGAGCCCACCAACCACCTCGACAGCCATGGGCGCGAGTGGCTGCTGCGGGTTTTGAGCAACTGGCGCGGCGGCTTGGTGGTGGTCAGCCATGATCGACAGCTGCTCAATACCCTGGCGCGTATCGTCGAGCTGTCGCCCCTTGGCATGCGTGTGTATGGCGGCAATTACGCTGCCTATCGCCAGCAGCGCGATACCGAACAACACGCTGCCGCCATGGCACTTGAGCATGCTCGCCTGCAACGCAGCCGCGAGCGCAAGCGCCTGCAAAAGGATCACGACAGCCTGCAACGCAATGCCGCACGCTCACGCAAGCATGCCGAAACCGCCAACGTTGATCGCTTTACCAAAGCCCGCTGGAAAGGCGCCGCCACGGAAATCGTCAGCACGGTGCGCAGCGCTCACCACGCCTATAAGAATGAGCTGGATGGGCAGGTGCGCCAAGCCTATGCGCGTGTCGTCGATGAAACCCCCACGTTGCTCGCCCTGCCCGGCTCGGCCTTGCCCAACGGCCGCCACGTACTCACCCTGGAAAATGCCCAACTGCCGTGGCTCGACCCACACCAGCCAGCCACTTACCTGACGCTCAACTTGAACGGCCCGGTACGCGTGGCCGTGCGTGGGCCAAACGGTTGCGGCAAGTCCACGCTGCTCAAGCTGCTGGCCGGCCAATGGCAAGCGGTCAGCGGCACCTGCACGGTGTCGATACCCGCCGCGTATATCGATCAGCACCTGGCGCTGCTGATGGATGAGCGCTCCATCGTCGAACAACTCAACCTGCTCGACACGCCCCTGGCCGAAGCCGAGCTGCGCACGCGCCTGGCCTTGTTGCAGCTGGACGCCCTGCGCGTCACCCAGCCCACCGGCCAACTGAGCGGTGGCGAACGCTTGAAAGCCGCCATGGCGATCGCCTTGTGGCGCGATGCCCCGGCGCAACTGCTATTGCTGGACGAGCCCACCAACCATCTGGACCTGGAATCGGTACTGGCCTTTGAGCAGGCGCTGCGCGGGTTTAGCGGGGCCATTGTTGCGGTGTCCCATGACGAGGCGTTCATCCAGGCGATCCGGCCGACCCATCATTTGATCTGGCAGCACACCGGCTGGCGACTGGAAAGTGTCTGAGGTCATTGCATGCACCGCCAAAGCGTCCTACGGTAGTGGCCGAATAATCTCACCGCGGAGCCCGGTCCTATGTTGCCTTCGTCCCAAAGGCTTTATGCCAATGCAGCGCTTGCCCATCGCCAACGCTGGCGCGGGCGGGTCGGGTTGATGCTGGTGGCCAGCCTTTCGGTGCTGGCAGGCATGACCGATGCGATTGGCTTTATGGCCAGCGGGGATTTTGTTTCATTCATGAGCGGCAACACCACGCGCCTGGCGGTAGCAATCAGCGCCGGTGACCTGGGCCTGACCGGGCGCCTGCTGTTGCTGGTGGCGGTATTTGTGCTGGGCAACGCCTTGGGGGTGGTGGTCAGCCGCTTCAGCCGCCGGCATGCGCTGCCTTTGCTGCTGTGCATCGCCGCCTTGTTGTGCGGCGCGGCGCTGTGGCCCTTCGACGATACGTTGCCGGCGCTGCTGGCGGCGATCCTGGCCATGGGCATGCTCAATGCGGCCGTGGAAGAGGTCAACGGGTTGCCGGTGGGCCTGACCTATGTGACCGGCGCGCTCTCACGTTTTGGTCGCGGGTTGGGGCGCTGGATACTGGGGGAGCGGCGTAACGGTTGGCGGGTGCAACTGGTGCCGTGGGTCGGCATGTTCGTGGGCGCCGTGATCGGCGCGGTGCTGGAGCACCAGCTCGGGCTCAAGGCGCTGCTGGTGAGTGGCGCATTGGCCGCCGTGCTGGGGCTGGTGTCACTGAAGATTCCCCGGCGCTGGCACTTGGGCTACATGCCGCGATAGGAAGGAAACGAGGCCCGCTCGACGATCAGGCCTCGACGTCCGTGTACTGGTAAAGAGCCATCGCGTCGAGCGAGCGGGAGGAATAATAAGCCAATGTCCGGCGGCTGTCCCGCCGGGCATTTCCGAAAAATGCTAAGGAGACAGCCTACAGACAGGTGGCCAGTGCGGCCAACCGCCGCTTGGCCGGCATCGTGTCCTGGGCGGCATAGTATTTGACGCTGGAGCCGCCACCGGCTACGCGCACATCGGCAAAGTAGTCACCGCCCGTGGTGTAGACGGTAAAACCGCCTGTTTCGAGCGGTTCTTTGAAACCACCGGCATCCACGCCGAACACGGCCTCGTCCTGCCAGCCGAACTGGATGCATTGGGCAACCACCAATGTGGCCTTGTCCGACGCAAGGGTCTTGTAGGGCTGGCCGCTGCGCGCGTCCTTCATCTTCGAGCCCGCACAGCCAGACAGTGCGGCCACTGTCAATGCGCCAATTACCAGCTTTCGCATGCCATCGCTTCCTTGAAAAAAATGCGACTCTACCACTCTCCGGTGATTGTCTGATGCGTGCATGAATTTTGTTTCACTGTAAAAGGGGCGCCTGGCATCTATAGTCGGCAGGCTCATTTTTAAGAAGTATCCCTTCTGCCCGCTCTCCCGCGGGCTTTTTTTTGCCTGGTTATTTTTAGTGATTTGGGGGGACGATTTCAGATCAAGATCAAAAACGCAGATCAAGAGACCGCTGACTTCGCCGGCGAAAAGGATGCAAGGGCCAGAGCAACAGCAACAGCAGAGCCAGCTCCCACAGTTTTAACCGCGTTCTGTCAGTGCGTGCCGGGGTTAGCGCGCAAGTGCGCTACCTTTTGTTCCAGGCCTTTCCACGCCGGCGCATTCGGCGCAAATTGCCCGCGCAGGTAGTCGACCAGATCCGCCACCTGGCCATTCGACAGGCTGTCCTTGAAGCCCGGCATATACCCCAAGTCCCGGGTCGCCGGGCTGCTGATGCCTTGCAAAATCACCTTGATCAAATTATCCGGCTGGTCGCTGAACACATTGGTATTGCTCGCCAATGACGGGCTCACCCCGAACAGCTTCGGCCCCAGGCCATCGGCATGACAGGCTTTGCATGAGCCTTCGAATACACGTCGGCCATTGGGGTTGGGCAGCGGCGCCGTCGCCACCGTTTGCGCCTCGGCATTGGCCTCGCCATTAAGTGACGCCAGGTACACCGCCATCGCACGAATATCGGCCTTGGGCAGCTTTGACAACTCACTCACCACCGGCCCCATCGGGCCCGCCGCCACGCCATGGGCATCGGAATAGCCAGTGCTCAGGTAGTTGAACAACTGGTCCTCGGTCCACGGCGTCGGTGCCTTGGACAAGCCCGTCAATGCGGGCGCCTCCCAGCCATCGACCATGCCCCCGGCCAGAAAGGATTTGCCGCCCTTCTGCGCACCCATCAGGTTGCGCGGCGAGTGGCACGCGGCGCAGTGCCCGAGGCCATTGACCAAGTAATTGCCGCGATTCCATTGCTCGCTGCGCTCAGGCTGCGGGGTGATTTCACCCCGCCGCAGGTTCAGTGCATTCCAGCCGGCCATCAATGGTCGGATATTGAACGGAAAGCGCATGGCATTCGGCGTCGGCGCCTGGCTGACCGGCGCCTGGGACATCAGGTAGGCATACAACGCCTGCAGGTCGGCATCATTGATATTGCGAAACGCCGTGTAGGGAAACGCCGGGTACAGGTTGCGTCCATCGCGGCCAATGCCGTCACGCATCGCCCGCTCGAATGCCGGGTAGGACCAGGCGCCGATGCCGGTTTTCACGTCTGGGGTGATATTGCTGCTGTACAGCGTGCCGAACGGCGTTTGCATCGCCAGGCCGCCGGCATTGGTCGCACCACCCGGCGCGGTATGGCAAACCGCGCAATCGCCGACAGCCGCCAGCAAGCGCCCGCGTTCCAGGGTGGCCTTGGACCAGGTGCCCGCGCCGGGCGGCGCAATCGGTGCGATTTCAGGGTGAAACGGCCAAGCGGTGGCCAGCACTGCGCCCAAGGTGGCAAACAGCGCACCGAACCACCACTTCCTACGTTTTTCCGGCGACTTGGCAGGCTCGCCAAGGCTGCCTGCATTCAGCGCGGCCAATACCCGTTCGGGCGTTATCGGCAGCTCGCGAAAACGAATGCCGGTGGCGTCATAGATCGCATTGGCAATCGCCGCCGCACTCGGCACCGAAGCCGACTCGCCGGCGCCCATGGGCGGCTGGTCCTGGCGCGGCATCATCAGCACGTCGATCCTGGGCACTTCGGGGAAGGTCAGGATCGGGTAGCCGCCCCACTCCTTGCTCGCCACCGTCGACTCCTCAAAGGTCACCCGCTCCTTGAGCACACGGCTGGTGGACTGGATCACATTGCCGTGGATCTGATGCTGCACGCCCGCCGGGTTGATCATCATCCCCGAGTCATGGCCGATCACCACCCGCGTCACCGACACATCACCGGTGTGCTTGTCGATCGCCACGTCCGCCACCCACGCCGCCCACGCCGCGCCGAAACCGGGGAATTTGCTGTGGATATAGCGCGCATAGGCAAAACCGCGACCGCGTAACAGGTGGTCCTCGTTGGCGGTTTGCATCGGCGCCGTGCGCGGTGACCAGTTGGCACGTTCGGCGGTGGATTTGACCAGCTCGATGGCGCGCTCGTCCTTGAGGTAACGCAGGCGGTATTCCACCGGGTCGACGCCCGCGGCAAACGCGAGTTCGTCGATGTAGGATTCATGCGCAAAGGTGTTGGGCAACGCCGATACGCCGCGCATCCACGAGGCGCGCACGATGGGTGCCATGTCGTTGATGGTCACGCGCATATTATCGATGGCGTAGGGCGGGATCGAGGTGCGGTCGCCCATCTCGAACATCGCCGCCACCGGCTCCACCCGGCCGGTGAGCAACAGCGCCAGGGTCGGCGCGCCGTTGGACGGGTAGCTGGTTTCAAAGTCATAGGCGGCAATGCTGCCGTCGGCATTGAGCCCGCCGTCAACATCCATCAACTGCGCGGTGCCCTTGGGTTCCCACAGGTGTTCCTGTTCGCGGGTCAGTTGCACGCGCACCGGCTTGCCCACCGCGCGCGACAGCAGCAAGGCATCGGCGCACACATCGTCCGCACAGTTGCGCCCGTAACAGCCGGCGGCTTCCATGCGGATCACGTCGATCAGCGCTTCGTCGCATTCCAGCAACCACGCAAGGTCTGCGCGCAGCAGGTGCGGGTTCTGGCTGCCCGACCACACGCGGCTGCCGGTTGCTTGATAGTCCGCCACGCCGCACGAAGGCCCGATCGAACCATGCATCTGGTACGGCCACAAATAGCTGCGCGGCATGCGCTGGCTGGCGCCCGCCAAGGCTTCGTCGACGTTGCCCTGATCGAGCACCGTGCGGCGTACCCGTGGGTTGTCGCGGATGGCCTGCTCGACATCGCTCATGTCCGGCAAGGCGTTGTTCCACGGTTTCCAGTGCACCTGGAGTTCGTGGGCGGCCTTGATCGCCTGTTCTTCGCGCATCGCCACTACACCGACAAAATCGCGAATCACCACCACCGCGACAATGCCGGGGATATGCGCGATGGATGCTTCATCCACACTCAACAAACTGTTGCCGACAAACTCACCGCAGTCGAACCCCGCATACGGCGGGCGTACCACGCGACCATGGAGCATGTCCGGCACGCGCATGTCGTGCACATAGGTCAACTCGCCGGTCGCCTTGCCGGGAATATCCACGCGCGCGGCGCCCTTGCCGACCAGACGGTAATCCGCAACAGGTTTTAACGGCGCGTCACCGCTGATGCGCAACTGGTCATGTTGGCCGCTGACCAACTCTGCGTAGGTCGTGGTGCGCCCGTCGGCAGCGTGGACAACCCCGGCTTCAACCTTGAGGCTGCCCGTGCTCACGCCCCAGCGTCCCGCTGCGCGCGCGAGCAAAAAGCGCCGTGCTTCGGCGGCCGCGTTGCGCAGCGGGATCGCCGAAATCTGCAAGGTCGCGCTGGCGATGGTTGCACCCTGGTTGGGCGCACGCTCGGTATCGCCCAGAACCATCTTGACCTGCTCCATGCTCAGGTCCAGCTCTTCGGCCACAATCTGCGCCAGCGACGTGCGAATGCCGGTGCCCAGGTCCACATGGCCGTTAAAGGCATACACCAGGCCGTCATCGTTTACCGCAATGAACAACCCCAGTTCCTTGGGTTTCACGGTCGGTGTGCCGCCCTTGGCCACCGGGCCTGAAGGTGGCAGTACATCATCGACAATCAATAAGACGCCCGACTTGGCCAGCCATTGGTCACGGGAAATATCAGTCATGGTCGGCCTTCCACGCTCAAGAGGTGCGCTGCACGCAGTACGGCGCGCAGGATTTCGATATGGGTGCCGCATCGGCACAGGTTGCCCGACAACTCATTGCGCACCTGGGCTTCGCTGGGGTTGGGGTTGCGGTCGAGCAACGCCTTGGCAGTCATGATCATGCCGTTGAGGCAATAACCGCATTGTGCCGCCTGCTCCTCGATAAAGGCTTGCTGCACGGGGTGCGGCGCCTGGCGTGTGCCGAGCCCTTCAAGGGTGACAATCTCGCGCCCGGTTGCACCCGCCAGCGGAAACACGCACGAGCGCGCCGCCACACCATCGATGATCACGGTGCACGCACCGCACTCGCCCAGGCCGCAGCCGTACTTGGGGCCGTTAAGCTGCAAGTCATTGCGCAACACCAGCAGCAGCGGCGTATCCGCCATCGCACTGACTTCGCGGATGTGGCCGTTGACCTTGAGGGCAACGGTGATGGGTGGGCTGATCATTCGCTTCGCCTGTATCAGTTGATGAAGCAATCACTACACGAAACAGCCAAAAAAAAGCGCCGCGGAGTTGGGGCCTCGCGACACACTTGCCACGTGAAGTGACTACTACATGAACTCAGAGCAAAAACGATGCCAGCGCCGGTTTATTCCTGCGGGTCGTCGATCATCTTGCGCAGCAGAAACAGCACCGCCACGCGCTCGGCGGGGTTGAGGTTGCTCATGGTCAGCTCGCTGATCTGCGCGGCGCGCGGCGCGGTTTGCGCGACCAGTTCGGCGCCGGCTGGCGACAGGTCAACCACCACCTTGCGCTTGTCCTGGGGATCTGGTTCCAGGGTAATCAGCGCCTTGGCCTTGAGCCGCTCGACGATACCGCGAATGGTCGCCTGGTCGACGGCCGTGGCCTTGACCAGTTCGGTGAGGGAACTTGCACCGTGATCGCGCAGCGCACACAGGGTGACGAACTGCACGGCGGTGAGCTGCGAGTCGCCGACATTCTGCTGAAAAATCGCCAGGTGGCGCTGGTAGGCCTTGCGCAGCAGGTGGCCAACTTGTTCAGAGAAAACGTAGGAATCAGGCACGGCGTGGCTCGGTGGGTGATTAGCGATGGTCGGCATGATGGCGGGGATAGTGAACGGACTCAAGCCTCAAACTAAAGGAGCACGCTCAAACTGTGGGAGCTGGCTTGCCTGCGATAGCGCCGGATCAGCTAGCCGTGATGTGCCTGCCAGACCGCTATCGCAGGCA
Organism: Pseudomonas sp. PA-5-4B; assembly: GCF_021606215.1. NCBI lineage: Bacteria > Pseudomonadati > Pseudomonadota > Gammaproteobacteria > Pseudomonadales > Pseudomonadaceae > Pseudomonas > Pseudomonas sp. PA-5-4B. The sequence goes on from NZ_WKDB01000030.1 coordinate 46,795, forward strand.
AGCCAGCTCCCACAGTTAAACACTCAGCGTGCCAGGGAGGCTTGCGGTGCAACGACATCGCCGCCGATCACCACCGCCTCATCATCCAGGTACACATCACAATTACGCAGCGGAATATCCATATGGCATGGCGTCTTGCGTGTGCCGCCCACTTCGGTGTTCGGCCCGGTGGAGAACAGGAAGTTGCCGTAGAACGCCCGCGCATCCATGCACATGCCGTCGTTTTTGTCGTGCAGGCCCATGGCCGTCCACTGCGCCTTTGGCTGCAAGCCCCAGCCGATATGAGAGATGCCATACACCTCCGGGTCATTGAAATACTTCATGTAATCGCGCAGGTACTCGGCCTCGAAACCGCCGTGGATCTTGGTGATAAAGCCCTTCTCGATCTCGAGGGTGATCTTCTCGCGGGTGTAGGTCTTGAACGGCAGCAGGATGTCACCGATATCCAGCACCAGCACACCTTCGGCGGTTTCTTCGTTGGGCCAGGAGAACAGGAAACCACTCGGCCAGTGGTCCCAGCGCCCAGGCTCGTCGGCAAAACCGTACTCGGTGACCGACGGGTATTGGCCCAGCGCTGCACGGAAATCACTGCCCGCGCGGGACTTGACGTGGATCGAGCGCGCCTTCTTCAGCAACTGCTCGGCCGCCAGCACACGCGCCTTGTCGGCTTCGGTGGGCAGCATGCGCGCCAGCACTTCCGGCGGTTCCACCGCCAGCAGGATACGCGTGCCGGTCTTGAGGATCTGCTCCTGCTCCGGCGAGTGCAGCAGCATCATGGTGTCGACGATCAGGTCGGCGGCCTCCAACGCGCGCTGGGCAGCGATATTGCCGGTGAGTGCGGTGTCGCCGCAGAAGGCGGTCATGTCGTTGCCCATCGCTTTGGGATGGTTGAACGACGGCAGTTCCACCGCATACACCTTGGCCCCCAGGCGCTGCGCCGCGTCCATCGCAGCACGCACAGTGCGCGGGTCCGAGTAATGGCTCTTGAGCACGGCGACGCTCTGGGTCGGGTCGACCTTCGAGAGTTTCAACACGTGTTCAAACATCTGGGTCAGTTCGCAATCGCTTACCGGCATTTTCCTGTCTCCTGTGGGGCTGCACCAAGTTCAAGCACCGCGCTTCACTCCAGTGCATTTTTATAGCGTACACGCCAATTAATACCGATAAGACCCTAATTGAAGACGAACTGCAAGTAGCGCACCAAAACGTTACCAAACCACACAACCACTACAGATAAAGGCATAAACCCGTTACACAGGATAAATACGGCCAAAAAATAAAATTGTGAACGTGGGCTTCCCATTTCAAAAAATGAGCGTATACACTTTAAAAACCTTGCGGACAGATGCCGCCAAAAATCAAAAAGAGAGAGGTTCACGCCCCATGGGAAGCACACAAAAAATCGCCATCGTCGGTGCCGGCCTGGGCGGCGCGGCGGCGGCCACACTGCTGCAGCAAGCCGGTTTCGATGTCGATATCTATGAACAGGCACCGGAGTTTTCCCGCTTGGGTGCAGGCATCCACATGGGGCCTAACATCATGAAAATCTTCCGCCGCATGGGCATCGAAAAACAGCTGGACCTGATGGGCTCGCACCCCGAGCACTGGTTCAGCCGTTGCGGCGAAAGCGGTGACTACCTCTCGCGTATTCCACTCACCGGCTACGGCGCTTCCTACATCACCGTGCACCGTGGCGACTTGCATGCACTGCAGATGTCGACCCTCAAACCTGGCACCCTGCACTTCAACAAGCGCCTGGAAAACCTCGAAGAAACCGATACCCAAGTGCGCCTGACCTTTGCCGACGGCGAAGTGACCTACGCCGATATCGTGATCGGCGCCGACGGCATCAACTCCAGGATCCGTGAAGAGCTGCTCGGCGTGGAAAAACCGCTGTACAGCGGCTGGGTCGCGCACCGTGCGCTGATCCGTGGCGACCAGTTGGCCAAGTACGACTTGAAGTTCGAAGACTGCATCAAGTGGTGGACCGAGGACCGCCACATGATGGTCTACTACACCACCGGCAAGCGTGACGAGTACTACTACGTGACCGGCGTGCCCCATGCCGAATGGGACTTCCAGGGCGCGTTTGTCGACAGCAGCCGCGAAGAGATGTTTGACGCCTTCAAAGGCTACCACCCCACCGTGCAGGCGCTGATCGAGTCCACCGAAAGCGTGACCAAATGGCCGCTGCGCAACCGTAACCCGTTGCCGCTGTGGAGCCGTGGCCGCCTGGTGTTGCTGGGTGACGCCTGCCACCCGATGAAACCGCATATGGCCCAGGGTGCCGGCATGGCCATCGAAGACGCGGCCATGCTCACCCGCTGCTTGCAGGAAACCGGTATCAGCGACTACCGCACCGCCTTCCAGCTCTACGAAGCCAACCGCAAGGAACGTGCGTCCCGCGTACAAGCGGTGTCCAACGCCAACACCTGGCTGCGCACCCAGGAAGACCCGGCCTGGGTCTACGGTTATGACCTGTACGCCCAGGAACTGAAATCGGGGGTGGCCGCGTGAGTACCTTCCTGTATGGCGCCAATGTGCAAGCCAATGGTATTCGCCAGCACTACCTGCGCTACGGCGGCAAAGGCCCGGCGCTGATTTTGATCCCGGGCATCACCAGCCCGGCGATTACCTGGGGTTTTGTGGCTGAGCGTCTTGGCACCCGGTTCGACACTTACGTGCTGGATGTGCGCGGGCGCGGTTTGTCGTCCACCGGGCCGCAATTGGACTACAGCGCAGACACCTGCGCCGAGGACATTGGCGCGTTTGCCGATGCGCTTGGGCTGGACAGCTACGACCTGGTTGGCCATTCCATGGGCGCGCGGTTTGCCGTGCACAGTGCAGCCAAGCATCCACAGGGCGTCAACCGCGTGGTGCTGATCGACCCGCCAGTATCCGGCCCCGGCCGGCGTGAATACCCGAGCAAGCTGCCATGGTACGTCGACTCGATCCGCCAATCGCGGGTCGGCATGGACGCTGACGCGATGCGCGCCTTCTGCGCCACCTGGACCGTCGAGCAACTGCAACTGCGCGCCGAATGGCTGCACACTTGTTATGAGCCCGCCATCGTGCGTGCTTTCGATGACTTCCACACGGTCGACTTCCACCAGCACCTGCCCAAGCTCAAGGCCCCTGCCCTGTTGATGGTGGCCGGGCGCGGCGGCGTGATCCTGGATGAAGACATCGCCGAAATCCAGGACCTGCAGCCCGTTATCCAGGTCGCCCGTGTACCGAACGCCGGGCACATGATTCCGTGGGATGACCTTGAAGGCTTTTTTGCCGCCCTCGACGGCTTCCTCACACAAGAATAAGGGAACCACCATGCTCAAGCCTTACCGTATCGGCCAGATCGTGCCGAGTTCGAACACCACCATGGAAACCGAGATCCCGGCGATGCTTAACGCGCGCCAGGCGATCCGCCCCGAACGCTTTACCTTTCACTCCAGCCGCATGCGCATGAAGCAGGTGCGCAAGGAAGAACTGGCGGCCATGGACGGCGAGTCCGACCGCTGCGCCATCGAGCTGTCCGACGCCAAGGTCGACGTGCTGGGTTATGCCTGCCTGGTGGCGATCATGGCCATGGGCCTGGGTTATCACCGCAATTCCGAACAACGTTTGCGTAAAGCCACCGCCGATAACGATGCCAACGCGCCGGTGATCACCAGCGCCGGCGCCTTGATCGAAGGCTTGAAAGTGATGGGTGCCAAGCGCATCGCCATCGTCGCGCCGTACATGAAGCCACTGACCGAGCTGGTGGTGAACTACATCCGCGAAGAAGGCTTTGACGTGGTGGACTGGCGCGCCCTGGAGATCCCCGACAACCTCGAAGTGGCGCGCCACGACCCGGCCAACCTGCCGGGCATCGTCGCCGGCATGAACCTGGAAGGGGTGGACGTGATCGTGCTCTCTGCCTGCGTGCAGATGCAGTCGCTGCCGGTGGTGGCCAAGGTTGAAGCGCAAACCGGCAAACCGGTGCTCACCGCCGCCATCGCCACCACTTACGCGATGCTCAAGGCGTTGGACCTGGAGCCTATCGTGCCCGGTGCCGGTGCCTTGCTGTCCGGCGCTTACTGACACTTGTGGTGAATGAGCTTATGTAGTGAGCGAGCTTATGTAGTGAATGAGCTTGTTGTGGCGAGCGAGCTTGCTCGCGCTGGAGTGCGCAGCGCTCCCGCTTTTTTGGGGCCGCTTCGCAGCCCAGCGCGAGCAAGCTCGCTCGCCACAACAAGCTTGCTCACCACAACACGCTCGCTCGCCACACAAAAATGAGGGATTGAGAAGATGAACAACCAATCCGCCGACGCCAACTACCAGGGCGTCTGGGGCAATCGCATCGGCTTCGGCAAAAAATCTGCGCTGCTGATGATCGACTTTATGCAGGGTTACACCACCGAAGGCGCGCCGCTGTATGCCCCCGAAGTGGTGGTAGCTGTAGCTGAAAGTGTCGAATTGCTGGCCACCGCTCGCCGGCACGCAATTACGGTGGTGCACACCAATATCCGCTACCATCCCGGCCATTTCGCCGACGGTGGTATCTGGGTCAAGAAGGCGCCGGTGATGAAAGACATGGTCGAAGGCAACCCGCTCGCGGCGTTCTGCCCCGAAGTGTTGCCCCAGGCGGATGAAGTGGTGATCACCAAACAGTACGCCAGCGCCTTCTTCGGCAGCAGCCTGGCCCCGATGCTGCACGCCCAGGGCATCGACACTGTGGTGCTGGCCGGCTGTTCCACCAGCGGCTGCATCCGCGCCACGGCCGTGGATGCGGTGCAGCATGGGTTTCGCACCATTGTCGTGCGCGAATGCGTCGGCGACCGACACCCGGCGCCCCATGCAGCCAACCTGTTCGACATCGACAGCAAGTATGGCGATGTCGTGAGCAAGCAGGAGGCGATGAGCAAGTTCAGGGAGCAATAAAGGTTACGAAGAACTGCGCCATAGAGCGCGGTCTTGCACAAAACTGTGAGCCGCCCCCGCCCAACGGTGGGAGCTGGCTTGCCTGCGATGACGGAGTGTCATGCAGCATAATTGTTGCTGATCCACCGCTATCGCAGGCAAGCCAGCTCCCACATTAAAAAGCCGGTGCAGCTTTCAGTCTTCTGACACTGCCTTTGGATGTCGCTTTTACAGCACTCCGAAGTGCTGGAAAAAAGCGGCTGTATAAAAACCATAAGTCACCGCCAGGAGACACCCCAATGCCCATTGCGAATGCAGCGCCCGCGACCACGGTCGCCGACCCCGTTACCACGCTCTACCACAAGATCACCTGGAAGCTGATTCCGTTCCTGTGTTTCTGCTACCTGGCCGCCTACCTGGACCGCATCAACATCGGCTTCGCCAAGTTGCAGATGCTCGACCAGTTACACTTCAGCGAAACCGCGTTCGGCCTCGGTGCCGGCTTGTTTTTCGTCGGCTATATCATCTTTGAGGTGCCCAGCAACCTGGTACTTGAACGAGTGGGCGCGAAGATCTGGATCGCGCGCATCATGATCACCTGGGGCCTGCTCTCGGCCTGCACCATGCTGGTCACCTCCACCACCCAGTTCTACATCCTGCGCTTTCTGCTCGGCGCCGCCGAAGCCGGGTTTTTGCCGGGGGTTTTGTATTACCTGACCACTTGGTTCCCGACGCACCGACGCGGGCGCATCATCGCGCTGTTCATGATCGGCCTGCCGCTGTCGAGCGTCATCGGCGGCCCGCTGTCGGGCTGGATCATGGGCCACTTCGACAACATGGGTGGCCTGCGTGGCTGGCAGTGGTTGTTCCTGATCGAAGCGGTGCCCAGCGTCTTGCTCGGCGTGCTGACTTTCTGGGCGCTGCCCAACACCTTCCAACAGGCCAAATGGCTGTCGGACGAAGAAAAGGCCCTGCTGGAAAGCGAACTGCGCAAGGACGAAGCCGGCGCCACCGGCAGCAAGCACAGCTTCCGTGACGGCTTCTTCAACCTCAAAGTGTGGATGCTCGGCGGTATCGACTTCTCGATCCTGCTCAGCGCCTATGCCATGGGGTTCTGGATGCCGACCTTCATCCGCAATGCCGGGGTGACCGACACCTTCCATATCGGCGTGCTCACTGCATTGCCCAGCGTTGCGGCGCTGCTGGGCATGCTGCTGATCGGCGCCAGCTCCGACAAACACCGCGAACGCCGCTGGCACATCATCGTGCCGTTCTTCATCGGTGCGGCGGCCATGGCCACCAGCACGTTCTTTACCCACAGCGTGGTCGCCACCGTGTTGCTGTTCGCCATTGCCTCAGCCGCGATCATCGGCGCCGTGCCGGTGTTTTTCAGCTTGCCGGCAACCTTCCTCAAAGGCACCGCAGCGGCGACCGGCTTTGCCCTGGCCTGTTCGGTGGCGAATATCGCAGGCTTAGTGAGCAACTCGTTGATGGGAGTTGCCATCGACGTCACCGGCAGCAGTGCGGGTGCCTTGTGGTTTTTCGCCGGCTGCCTGATCCTCAGCAGCTTCCTGGTCATCGCCTTGCCGGCGAAACTGGTGAACCGTTAATAACAACAATTTTTGCGGATGAATCACCATGCAAGGTTTTCTTAAAAGCTGCGCGTTGCTTGTCGCCGTCGGCCTGTGTGCCGGCACAGCACAGGCAGCGCAAACCGCGCCTGAAAAAGTCATCTTCGACACCGACTTCAACGTGCTCAACGATGACGGCCAGGCCTTTATCATGCTCGCGCAGTTGCACGCGCAAAAACGCATCGACCTGCTGGGCATGACCCTGGTCAGCGGCAATGCCTGGGTCGACCAGGAACAGGTCGATGCCCTCAAGGCCGTAGAGCGTATGGGTGTAGAAAAACAGGTCGGCGTCTACTCCGGCGCCGCCTACCCGTTGCTGCATGACTACGCCACCTACGAGGCAGAAAAAGCCCTGTTTGGTTCGGGCTGGCCGGGCGCGTTCAAAACCCCGCGCCCGACGTCGCCGTCTCAGCTGGTCGCGCCACCGGATGGCCTGGCCACCCACACCCAGCTGCGCAGTGAAACCGCCGCGCAGTTCATTGTGCAAAGCGTGCGGGCCAACCCGCACCAGGTGACCATTCTGGCCGTCGGCCCGCTGACCAACATCGCCCTGGCGATTCGCTCGGCGCCGGACATCGTGCCGCTGATCAAGCGCATCGTGTACATGGGCGGAGCCCTGGAGATTCCGGGCAACACCACGCCGGCGGCGGAGTTCAACTGGTGGTTCGACCCGGAGGCCGCGAAGATTGTGTTGCGCTCACCCATCGAACACGTGATTTTCCCCAACGATGTGTGTGAGAAAGTCACCTTCGACAAGTCGGTGTACCAGCGCGTAATAGCCCACAAAGGTGCGATTGCCGATCTCTACAAGCACGAGTTCGGGCCGCTGTTCGACAAAGACCCGAGCTACCACAGCTTTACCTGGGACAGCTTGCCGGCGCTGTTTCTGGTGAGCCCGGAGATTGTCACTGAGTCTCGCGACCTGTGGGTGGATGTGGACGCCACGTTTGGCGCCGACTACGGCCGGGCGCTGGGCTACAAAAAAGGCGCGCCGGTGGGCACGCAAAAAGCCAAGGTGGTGTTTGGTGTCGACCAGCAAAAATTCTGGGATGGCTACATCAACCTTGTAACCTTGCCAACCCCCGTAAAACCCTGACGTTTTAAAGCTGAACACGATCTAAATGTGTGGGCGGGCTTGCCGTGGCGAGCAAGCTTGCTTGCGCTGGGGTGCGAAGCGCCCCCAAAAAAGCCGGCTCCCACACTTTACGGGTGACATGCCCGCAGTATCTGCAACAGCCTCAATCCCAGCTCATTAGCCTGTTCCGCCGTCGCCACATTGGTAAAGCCCATCAACAACCCCTGCCCACCTCTCGGCTCAAGGGTCCACGCTGACAATGCGTTAACCGCCAACCCCGCCTCATTGGCTGCCATGGCAACTACCTGATCCGGAACAGGCACCCGCAACCGCGCCAACAGGTTAATCCCCCCGGCCTGTTCATCCACGCGTAAAAAATCCGCGCAATGGGCCTGTAACGCGGCGACCAAAAAAACCCTTCGCAGCGCATACAACTGACGCATCTTTTTCAAGTGCCGGGTGAAATGGCCCTGCTCGAGAAAATCCGCCGCGGTCAGTTGCAACAACTGCGCACCGCGCTGCTGCAAGGCCTCGGCGCTGCGCCCAAACACCTCCACCAAGGCTGCCGGCACCACCAGATAGCCCAGGCGCAAGCCCGGAAACAGCATTTTGCTGAAGCTCCCGGCATGGATCACTCGGTCGTGCACATCCTGGCTCTTGAGCGCCGCCAATGGCTGGCCCTGGTAGCGAAACTCACTGTCGTAATCATCCTCCAGCACCCAACTGCCCTGCTTCTGCGCCCAGGCCAGCAAGGCCTGGCGGCGCGTCAGGCTCAACGCCACACCCAGCGGGCTCTGGTGGGCCGGCGTCACAATCGCCAGCCGTGCTTGCCGATCACGCTGGATGCCCTGCTCAACATCCAGCCCTTCACGGTCGACCGGTACCGGCACCAGCTCAACCCCTTGATGCCTCAATAACTGCCGCGCATGCACATAGCCCGGGTCTTCGTACCAGCAACGTTGCCCGGCCATTTGCAGTGCATCGCACAACAGCGTCAGGGAGCCGGCATACCCCGAACAGATAAATACCTGCTGGGGCGTACACTCCACGCCTCGGTACAACGCGAGATAGCTGGCAATCGCCACGCGTAACGCCTGGGCGCCGCGCACATCGCCCATGGCCAGGCTGTCGGCGTCGGTGCGGCGCACTTGCTGGGTGACCAGCCGTGCCCATAGCTTGCGCGGGAAGGCATCCAGCGCCGGCTGGCCCATTTGCAAGGCTGGCGGCGCCGATGTCGGCGGTGGTGCGACGGGCTGGGGCTTCATCGCCACCTGCGGCAATGTCCGCGCAATCACGGTGCCCGCCTGCCCACGCGCCTCAAAAAACCCCTCACTGACCAGCAACTGGTAAGCCGCCTCCACGGTCCCGCGGGCGATCTTGAGTTCCAGCGCCAGGCTGCGCACCGACGGCACCCGATCACCGGGGCCGAGTTGGCCCTGGTCGATGGCCAGCCGGAAGCGGCGGTAGATTTCCTGATATTTGGGCAATGACGACATCACAAGGGGGCTCGGCAGGACGACAAGGTGGAGTCTGATCATGTCCCAACCCACTTGTCCAATCATGCCCCTGTCGAGCAACCCGGCCACCACCGAAAATGGCGCATCTCTTAACGCAACCCAAGGATCACCCATGAAACACCGTCTCGATTACGGCAACGCCGCCCCCGCTGGTTACAAGGCCCTGGGCACCGTGCACAGCTATGTGCATGGCTGTGGCCTGGAGAAAGAACTGATTGAACTGGTGTACCTGCGGGTTTCGCAGCTCAACGGCTGCGCCTATTGCCTGGACTCCCATTCCCGCGGCCTGCTCAAGCAAGGCGCAAGCCTGGAAAAGATCATGCTGCTGGCCGCCTGGCGTGAAGCCTTGCCGTTGTTCACTGTGCGTGAACAAGCCGCCCTGGCCTGGGCCGAAGTGGTCACCCAGGTGGCGCAAACCCACGTGCCGGATGCCGACTACGCCGCCGTGGCAGCGGTGTTCAACGAGAAGGCAGTCGCCGACCTGACCCTGGCCATTTCCTTGATGAACGCCTTGAACCGCGTGGCCATCAGTTTTCGTAAAGTACCGGAGGCGATCAAGGCCCATCTGGAGAACCTTGATGAGCAATGAGCCCATTGAGTTCGCCCTGATGGAAACCGAGACCGACTGCCTCGCAAGCTTTGCCGTGATGCAGCAACTGCGCCCGCACCTGACCGACGCCGCCAGTTTCGCCGCGCAGGTTCAACGCCAGCGCCAGAACGGCTATCATCTGCTGGCCGCACGCGAACACGGCAAAGTCATTGGCCTGGCCGGCTACCGCCTGACGGAAAACACCCTGTACGGCAAGTTCATCTACGTCGATGACCTGGTGGTAGACGCCACCTTGCAGCGCCGACGCCTGGGCGAGCAGTTGCTCGACCGCGTCCGCGAAGAAACCCGCGCACGCGGTTATCGTTACCTGGTGCTGGACACCGGCCTGCATATGGCCCTGGCCCAGCGTTTCTATTTCCGCCAAGGCCTGCTGCCGCGAGGCATGCACTTTTCCCAGGACCTGAGCCAATGACCCGCGCCCTGCTCCTTAGCCTCAGCCCCCACGGCAAGGCCGCGCAGACCTTCAAGCTGGCCCGTGCCTTGCTCAACGACCTGGTGCCTGGCGCAGAGGTCATCGAACGCGACTACGGCAGCCAGGCGCTGGCGCCGCTGACCCGTGAATACGCGAATGCACTCACTACGCCTGGCGGCTTGAGTGGCAGCGCCACGGCGTTGTCGGAACAGCTGATCGTCGAACTGGAAGCCTGCGACCTGTTGATCCTCTGCACGCCGGTGCACAACTTCACCGTACCGGCGGCGCTCAAGGTCTGGATCGACCATGTGGTGCGCATCCATCGCAGCTTTACCATCAATGCGCAGTTCGAAAAAGTCGGCCTGCTCAAGGACCGCCGCACCTTCGTGCTGGTCAGCAGCGGCAATGCGCGCAAGGGGCATGAACCGGACTTTCTCACGCCTTACATGACCACCATCCTGTCTACGGTGGGCATCCACTCGGTGGATTTCGTCTACCTGGGCGCCATGGTGCGCGGTGAAGAAGCGGTCGCTCGGGCCGTGGAACAGGCACACCTGCAGCTATCGGCGGCAATCAGCACTGGCCTATAAAATTAATGGCGCTAGAATCAGCGCCATTCCTGCACCTGCCTCCCTGATACGAGCCACCCATGAGCTTTGATTTCGACACGATCCACCCCCGCCAAGGCACCGGCAGCACCAAGTGGAACCGTTACCCGCAAGACGTTCTGCCGATGTGGATCGCCGACATGGATATCGCCGCGCCACCCGCCGTCCTGCAAGCCCTGCACGCACGCCTCGACCAGCAGGTGCTCGGCTACAGCGTGGCTGGCGCGGATGTGCGCGAAGCCATCATCGCGGACCTGTGGGCCAAGTACGCCTGGCGCGTACAACCTGAAGAGTTGCTGTTCCTGCCCGGTGTCGAGCCTGGTTTCAATATGGCCCTGCATGCGTTCGTACAGCCGGGCCAGCCCGTGGTGCTGCAAACCCCCAACTACCGGCCGATTCGCCTGGCCCCGGGCCACTGGAACCTGCCGCGTATCGAAGTGCCGTTCGAGTTGATCAACGGCGAGTACATGACGCCCATGCCCGCCATGCGCCAGGCGCTGAAGGGCGCCGGTGCGCTGCTGCTGAGCAACCCGCACAACCCAGTGGGCAAGGTCTTTGCGCGTGAAGAACTGTTGGCCGTGGCCAACGCCTGCGTGGAGAACGGTGCACTGATCATCAGTGACGAAATCCATGCCGAGCTGTGCTTTGACGGCCGTCGCCATATTCCCACCGCCAGCCTCAGCCCCGAGATCGCCCAACGCACCATCACCCTGATGTCGGCGAGCAAGGCCTATAACGTCGCCGGCCTGAAGACTTGCTTTGCCGTGGTGCAAAATGCCGAGGTGCGCGAGCGCTTCAACAATGCCCGCTGCGGCATGGTCGACAGCGTCAGCCCGTTGGGCCTGGAAGCCACCCGCGCCGCCTACAGCCAGTGCAGCGAATGGCTGGATGCGCTGGTGCAGTACCTGCAAGCCAACCGCGACTACCTGCTGCACGCCGTGCAAACCCGTTTGCCCGGCGTGGTGATGCACGCGCCACAAGGCACCTACCTGGCCTGGCTGGATTGCAGCGCCCTGGGCCTTGCCGACCCGCAGCAGTTCTTCCTGGAGCAGGCCAGGGTCGGCATGAGCGCAGGCATCGAATTCGGCGATGACAGCCAGCAATTCGTGCGCCTGAACTTCGGTTGCCCACGATCGATGCTCGAAGAGGGTTTGCAGCGCATGGAACGTGCACTGCGTCACCGCTAAAACGCATTTCACAACGTTTCGCAACGAGTGCCGAACCCCTGCTGTTACTGTTTTTGCCGACCCGTCCCACCGGCAACAGCAGGAGTTCCATGGCATGTCGACCCAGCCGCTTGATCGCTCGTCCGAGCCCAAAAGCCTTCCGCGCACTCTATCAACATCGGGCGAAGCATTTGCTGTGCTGCTCAAGAACAGCGCCCATAAAAAAGTCGAACCCCATGACAAGTCGCCATCGGGGCTCGATGCGAGCAAAAAAGACGGTTATGAACTCGCGGCCAAAGACGCCACGCCGCCTGCTGCCCTGGCCGACTACAAGGCCATCGGCCCGCCCGATGAAGTGGGTCCTGGGTTGATTCGTTATGAAACCCAGGACGGCAAGAAGATCATCGTCAGCGAGCACGACAGCCCGGAGCTGTTCAAGCAGATCAGCCAGGACTTCAAGTCGCTCTCTGGCGTGGTCGCCAGCCAGAACGCCGGTTATCAGAGCCTGGGCGCCGAGGGCACAGCGCCGGGTGCATTGGCCGATTACAAAGCCCTCGGCCCGCCCGATGAAACCGGCCCTGGCGTGATCCGCTACGAGACCCAGGACGGCAGCAAGTTCGTGATCAGCCAGCGTGACAACCCCGAGGCTTTCCAAAAGGCCAAGGAAGCTTATGAAAGTTTCTCCGGCCTCTCCAGCAGTGAAGATGCCGGTTACCGTCGCGCCACCGACAACGAAGTATGGCCACCCTACGGCGGCACTGCGGTAGGCCCGGTGGATGAAGTGGGTCCCGGGCTGATCCGCTACGAAAGCAACGGCGAAAAAGTCGTCGTCGCCCGTGAAGACAACCCTAAGTTGTTCGACTACCTGGCGGGCCTTAACACGGTGTACTCCGACCCCGGCAAAAAAGCCGTGATTGAAGGCGAACTGAACAACGGTGCAGCCCTGGCCGACGCCAACACGCCCGTGCCCGGGCTCAACGACTACAAGAACTTCAGCTGGAACAACGACCAGAAAGACAGCGTCCTCACCTACGAACTGCAGGACGGCACCAAGGTGGTGGTGTCTGCCGACATCAGCCCCGACCTGTTCAAAAGCGTGGCCACGGCCAACGACACCTGGGCCAAGATCCACACCAGTGAAGACGCCGGCTATAAGCTGGCCGGGCCGAATGACTTCCTGAAAAACACCGACATCACTTTCGGCTCTCCCGATGAGCTGGGCGACGGCCTGATCCGCTATGAAACCAGCGAAGGCAAGGTCATCGTCTCCAAGGAACTGAGCCCACAGCTCTATGATGACGTGCTGGCCAAATGGGAAGCCTTCAGCGCCAGCTCCATCGACGACACCCGCGCCAAGCACAACCTGCCCAAGGCCGGTGACCTGGATGTGTTGAACATGGACACCGGCGTGCATTCGGACCCCAAGGACGACAAGTCGCCGACCATGAGCGTCAGTGAGTTGGCCACCACCCAACTGATCGACACCTACCGCGCCGGCGTCAAGGACGGCTCGATCCCCAAGGATGACCCACGGGCCAAGCTGGTGCGCGCCCTGGAAGCCCAGGCTGCCTACCAGAACGGCCATGGCATCACCGGCTATGAAGAAGCCAAACGCCCGTTCAACACTACTTGGCGCGAGTCGGATGACAAGCAAACCGAGCTGAGCGCGGCCGATATGCACGACATCATCGACGGCAAGGCCGTGCAAAAGCAGATCGGCGAGCTGTTCAACGACCCGACCATCCAGGCTGACTACAAGTCGAAAATGGACGACGCGCTCAACAAGTTGCCCAACAAGGATGAGGTCAAGCAGAAGCTGCTCGATCTCACCGCCAACCCCGACTACGTGCTGTACCTCAAAGACCTGCAAAACCAGGGCAAGGCCAGCGACGCGCAAAAGGACTTGAGTGACACCCTCACCTCGCTGTCGCTGTTCGACCCCGAAGCCGCCAGCAAGGCCGCGCAAAATATCCAGGCCGACGGCTTGACCACCGACCTTAATGCGATCCTCTCGGACCCGAGCAAAATCTCCGAAGACAACAAGGAGCTGGCGACCAAAGACTTGTTCGGCCTGCTCAAGGGCGTGCTCAAGGGCAACCTGCTCGACCTGCCGCGCCGCACCCAGGAAACCCTGGAGAAGTTCCTCAACGAGGGGCTGCAAGGCAAGGAGAAATCGGCCGGTGTCACCAAGGCCCTGGAAGAACTCGGCGAGGTCTACAAGAACAGCGGCACCATCAGCGAAGCCGACGTCAAAAAGGCCCTGAGCAAACCCTATATTGCGGTAGCGGATCGCGGCATGCTCGGTGAGGTGTTCAACACCCTTAACAGCAAAGGCATCCTGGGCTCCCTTGGCGCGGGTGTGACGCTGTTTTCGGCGATTTACCAACTGGTGGGCAAAGGCGGCAAACTCGGCGAAACCCCGGCGCAGCGCATGAGCATCGCCAAGGACTTCCTGAGTTTTGCCGGTGGCTCCAGCCACTTCGTGCGCCTGGGTGACAAGATCGGCGAGACCCTGGGCAAGGGCGGCCTGGTGGACTTCCTGGGCCTGGACAAAACCTTGCCGGAAATCTGGGGCAAGGAAGGCGTGACCGGCAAAATGCTGGATTTTGGCCCCGGCGGCGAGATCGACGCCAAGGTCAGCAAGGAAATCTCCGCGGCGCTGGATGCGGTGCCTGACAGTCAGTACGACGGCATCGGCAAGTTGTTTGGCGAAGGCGATACGGCGGTCAAGCAAGCCACCGATGGCCTGGCCACGCACCTGGATGACGGCCTGGCTGCCGCCGGTGCGGCCAAGTTGGGCGCGTCCAAGTCTGCGAAAATCGCCGGTTCCGTGATCAAGGTGCTCGGCCCGGCCACGGACATCGTCGGAGGGTTTGCCGATATCGTGCTCGGCGCCTTGGCGATCAAGAGCGGCGTCGACAGCAAAGACCCGCTGGCTCAGGCCGCCGGTGGCCTGCAAGTAGCCGGGGGCGCGTTCGGTGCCTCGGCCGGGGTCCTCGGGGCGGCAGCACTGTTTGGCGCAGGCACCGCAGCGGCATTGACCGGGCCGCTGTTTCTGGTCGGCGTGGTGCTGGCGGTGGTGGGCGGGATCATCGGCTACTTTGTCGACCACAACAAAAAGCAGAAGGCCACCAACGCGGAAAACGATTGGTATCGCGGCTTGGCCAACGACGGTTTATTGCAAAACGACTGGGCGGAAAAGGTCGAGTACGCCCACTACGAAATCCACCACTATCACGGCCGCGACACGCCGACCGATGACAGCATCTTTCGCTTCCAGCAATCGGAATGGCAGCACTTTGAGGAGACGCCGAGCAAAGGTGGCTCCTCGAGCAATCGGCTGGATGGGGATTTGCACAAGCACTACGAAGACCCAAACACACCGCCAAAGAACCTGCCCAGCGATGCGCCACCGGACAAACCGCAGCCGCACCCGCCGGGCGGTGGTGGGCCGCGCATCAACTGATGCATTGGGCAGGCTCCCACACATCAATGTGGGAGCTGGTTAATGTGGGAGCTGGCTTGCCTGCGATGCAGACACCTCGGTGTGTCAGGTACACAGAGTTGATGGCATCGCAGCGGTGCGACGATTCGACAAGCCAGCTCCCACATTAGTCCGAGTATGGCTTTGCTGTTGCAGTGGCCCTTACATCCTTTTCGATGACGAAGTCAGCGGTCTTTTGATCTGTGCTTTTGATCTTGATCTGAAATCGCCCCCCCCCAAATCACTGGCGGATTGCGGGCATGCCGAGCCACAGCGAGGCACCGAGTGTTGGGGCGAGGACTTTTTGGTTACTTTTGACTGGGCCGGCATTCCGGTCCTTGCAAAAGTGACCCGCTGTAAGAGCGGAACCATAGGCAGCCGTTACCGCAGCAACGGATATGTACCCCGCCAAAAGCCCCCCATCACAGGCACCCCAGCTCTCACACTTGCGAACACATTTACAGCTTGGCAATCGACACTTCAGTCGACTTCACAAAGGCAATCACTTCACTGCCCACTTTCAATTCCAGGTCACGCACCGAGCGGGTGGTGATCACTGATGTGACGATGCCGGACGCGGTTTGCACATCAATTTCGGACACCACTTCCCCCAGCAGAATTTCCTTGATCACGCCCTTGAACTGGTTGCGCACGTTGATCGCTTTAATGGTCATGCCGGCTTTCCTTTTGGCTGTTGGGTCAATCCGCACGAATGCGCAGGCCCTCAAAATGCGTTATCGGCACCAACATTAAAAGGAATATATAAGTCTTTATTTATACGATAAAGATATATATGAGGTGTTCGCCTGCCAACAGCCATTCAACACTTTGCCCTCTCCCGCTACAGCCGCATCCATAGAAACCCGCGTAAAGACGCTGCGCACAAGGTGGCACAGAGACTGCATATTCCTTTAAAGCATGATGGAACATGCCATTTCAATTTTCTGAATATAAGAAAAGCCTTCTCTCAACGCCTTGTCTGGAGCTGTTCCATGAAACCCTTTGCTTTATTGAGTGCCTGCGCCCTCGCCCTGTGCCTGCAACCCCAGGCCTTTGCCGCTGAAACCGACCCCGCCCAGGTCAACCTCGATTACGCCTACTATTCGCCCGTGAGCCTGGTGCTCAAGCATTTTGGCTGGCTCGAACAGGCGCTTCCCCACACCAAGGTCGGCTGGGTGCTGAGCCAGGGCAGCAACCGCTCGCTGGAATACCTCAACAGTGGCGGCGTCGACTTTGCCTCGTCTGCCAGCTTGTCGGCGGTGTTGAGCCGCGCCAATGGCAGCCCGATCAAATCGGTGTACGTCTACAGTCGTGCTGAATGGACCGCACTGGTGGTGCGCAAAGACTCGCCGCTCAACACCGTCACAGACCTCAAAGGCAAAAAAATCGCCGCCACCAAAGGCACCGACCCGTACCTGTTCACCCTGCGCAGCCTGCAACTGGCGGGGCTGAAAAAGGATGATGTGGAGCTGGTGCATTTGCAACATCCCGACGGCCGCACCGCCTTGGAGAAAGGCGACGTAGACGCCTGGGCCGGCCTTGATCCACACATGGCTGCGAGTGAAATCCAGGCCGGTTCGCGCTTGCTGTATCGCAATAAAGACTTCAACAGCTACGGCGTAATCAGCGTCACCGAGCAATACGCCAAACAGCACCCGCAGACCATCACCAAGGTCCTCGGGGCCTATGAGAAGGCGCGTGATTGGGCCGTGAAGCACCCGGATGAATTCGCTAAATTGCTCGCAGACGAAGCCGGCTTGCCGCTGGAAGTGGCCAAGCTGCAATTGTCGCGCACCGACTTGAGCAACCCGCTGCTGAGCGCCAGGGACGTGGCGTCATCCAAGGCCGCCGCGCCGATCCTGGTGTCCGAGGAATTAGTCCGTCGTGGCGTGGATGTCGACCCCGTGATCGATCAGTTGATCGACACTTCGTTTGGCCAAACCCTGCCCAAGCCTTAAGGGAGGCGTGATGACCGATAAAAGCCAATCACTGCCGCTACCGGCACCCGTGGTGATCAACCGAAGCGCCTGGCCAAAACGGCTCAAGGGCCTGGTGCTGCCGGTACTGATCCTGCTGGTACTGGAGGGCGTGGTACGCATCGGCTGGCTGCCGTCCTACCAGATGCCGGCCCCCAGCGACATCGCAGTGACCCTCACCGACCTGGCCGAAGGCGCGTTGTGGAAACACATCAGCGCCAGCCTGCTGCGGGTACTGGCGGGGTTTGCCATCGGTGCCAGCCTGGCCCTGGTGTTTTCCGCCTGGGTGGGGTTGAGCCGTGAAGCCGAAGCGTATCTGGAGCCGACCTTCGCCGGGCTGCGCTCGATTCCGAGCCTGGCCTGGGTGCCGCTGTTACTGCTGTGGCTGGGTATCGATGAAACCTCCAAGGTCGTGCTGATCGCGATTGGCGCGTTCTTTCCGGTGTACCTCAGCGGTGTCGCGGCGATTCGCAATATTGACCGCAAGCTGGTGGAAGTCGGGCAAATGTACGGTTTCAGCCGAGCACGCCTGGTGCGCCGGATTCTGCTGCCCGCCGCCCTGCCCGGCCTGTTCACGGGGCTGCGCAGCGGCTTGAGCCTGGCGTGGATGTTCTTGGTGGCGGCCGAACTGATCGCGGCCACCAAGGGTCTCGGTTACTTGCTCAGCGATGGTCGGGAAACCTCACGGCCAGACATCGTGCTGGCCGCCATTACCGTGTTGGCACTGCTGGGCAAGCTCAGCGATGGCCTGCTCGCAGCCTTGGAGAAACGCTGCCTGGCCTGGCGCGACACCTTCACAGGCGAAGGCGCGGAGCAATGAGTATGAAAGCGTTATTGGAGCTTCGCGTGGCGCGCAAAAGCTTTGCCGGCATTACGGTGCTGAACAACGTGCAGTTGGCGCTGCAACCGCGCGAAACCGTCAGCCTGCTCGGGCCCAGCGGTTGTGGCAAAAGCACGTTGTTGCGCATCGTCGCCGGCCTGGAGACCGACTTCCAGGGCGAACTGCGCAGCCCCGAAGGCGAAGTTGCCTTTGTGTTCCAGGAACCACGGCTGATGCCCTGGCTGACGGTGGAACAGAACATCGGTTTGCGCGATGACAACCACTATGACAAGGCCTGGGTTACCCAGTTGATCGCAGAAGTCGGCCTCACCGGCTTCGCCCAGGCGCTGCCCAAAGCCTTGTCCGGCGGAATGGCGCAACGCGTGGCCATTGCACGCGGGCTGTATTCACGCCCGCAGGTGTTATTGCTCGATGAGCCGTTCAGCGCAGTGGATGCCTTTACCCGCATGAAACTGCAGGACTTGCTGCTGCAACTGGCCGAGCACCATGGGATTGCCTTGCTGCTGGTGACCCACGATGTCGACGAGGCGCTGTACTTGAGTGACCGGGTGCTGGTGATGGACGACCGGCCGAGCAGTATTCGCCGGGAACTGGCAGTCGACCTGCCACACCCAAGGGACCGGCGTGACCCGGCGCTGGCGCAGCTCAAGGCACAGTCTTTGACCGAATTGCAGCGCGCGCATGTGATTTAGGTCCCTGGAAATGGATTAACTTCCTGTGGCAAGCAGGACTGTTATGCCAAGCCCACCTGTTGTGGCGAGCCTCTGCCACTAGGAGCCTGATGGCCAGCGTGAAGCGTCAAGCCAGGGTTCGGCTGAGTGTCACCCAATACCGCGTGCGCGCTCGCACCTCAAACCCCAGGGTCTGGGCCAGCAGTGTGAGGATGCGGTCGGTGTCATCCAGGCGAAAGCTGCCGGTGACCCGCAGCGTTTCCAGGCTCGGGTCCCAGCGCAACACGCCAGGGCGGTAACGTTCCAGCTCACGCAGGAAATCCCCAAAGGGTTGGTTCTGTGCGGTCAATACACCGTCACGCCAGCCCAGTTGCTGCACATCAAACGCCGCCCTGGCACTTAGCCCGCGAGGCTTTAACGAGGCTTGCTGACCGCTGTCCAACGTCGTCAATTGCCCGGCCAGATCACGCACCTGCACCGCGCCCTTGAACACCGACACGCGGCAGCCGGACGCCAATTGCCGTACGCACACTTCAGCCTGGCTCACCTCTACCTGGCCGTAGCGCGTGTGCACACTGATCGCTGCCGCGCCTGGCACCGTCAGCGCCAACTCGCCGTCCACCAGCGTGATGCGCCGCTGTGCCAGGTCAACATCCACCGCCGTCGCCGTGTTGAGTTGCAGGCTGCTGCCATCGGCCAACGGCAGGCGTTTGCGCTCGCCGGTGGCGGTGTGCAAATCAGCCCGCCATGCCTCGATGGGCAACTGACGGCTGATCAGCCAGGCGGTCGGCACCAGCGCCGCTACGCCCAAGGCCCGCTTGAGCAATGCACGTCGCCCCGGTTGCGGGCGGTCGAGGCTGGCCATCGCCACGGCCTGGGGCAAGTCACGCAAGCGCTGGCGCAGCGATTGGGCTTTCTGCCAGGTCTGTTCGTGCTGAGGGTGGCTGTCGCGCCAAGCCTGCAAATTGGCGTGGTCACGCTCGGTGGCCGCTCCGGACTCCAACAACGCCAACCACTGCGCCGCAGCACGCGCAACCTCGTGACTCATAGGGCCACCAACAGGCAATGTTCATAGGCCTGGGCCATGTAGCGCTTGACCGTGCGCTCAGAGACGTCGAGCCGCTCGGCAATTTCGCGATAACCCAGGCCTTCCAACTGGCTCCACAGAAACGCGCGCCGCACCACCCGCGGCAAACCGTCGAGCAACTCATCCAGAGCGTGCAAGGTCTCCAGCACCAGCCAGCGTTGCTCGGGCGACGGCACGCAGGTTTCGGGCAAATTCGCCAGCGCCTTCAGATAGGCTTGCTCAAGGCTGCGGCGCTGATGAAAGTTGGCCAGCAAACGCTTGCCGACCGTCACCAGATACGCCCGTGGCTCCTGCATCTGCGCAATCGGCTGGGCACTGGCCAGCACCCGCACAAAGGTGTCCTGGCTCAGGTCCGCCGCATCCCAGGCATTGCCCAGGCGCCGCCGCAACCAGCTTTCGAGCCAGCTGCGATGGTCGCGGTACAAACGCGACAGGGTCATTTCGCCAGTGTGGGTCGGGGCAACAGCATCAGTCATGAAAAGCAACCTGCGCAGCGCGAGTGAGTCTCAAATGAGATTCATTCTATTTAATATCGCTGCTGATCACCACGCTCTTTTCAACATTGCGTTTATGCACTGGGTGACAAGCCGACCTTTACTATTTGTCTTGATATAGATATTTTATCCAAGTCCGCCCACGAGGTCCGCCCATGCAATTGCCTGACTATTCAGATGTCGTCGCCGCCGCCCAACGCCTGCAAGGCTTTGCCCATCAAACGCCGGTGTTTACCTCACGCACCCTCGACGCTGAAACCGGTGCCCAGGTATTCATCAAGTGTGAAAACCTGCAACGCGCTGGCTCGTTCAAGTTTCGCGGTGCGTTTAATGCCCTGTCGCAGTTTGACGCACACCAGCGCAAGGCCGGGGTGGTGGCGTTCTCTTCCGGCAACCATGCCCAGGGTATTGCGCTGGCCGCCCAATTGCTCGGCATGCCGGCGACCATCGTGATGCCCGCCGACGCGCCCGCCGCCAAGGTCGCCGCCACCCGGGAATATGGCGCCAGCGTGGTGCTGTATGACCGCTTCAACGAGGACCGTGAGCAAATCGGCCGCACCTTGGCGGTTGAGCATGGCATGACGTTGATCCCGCCTTACGACCACCCACACATCCTCGCCGGCCAAGGCACGGCCGCCAAGGAACTGCTGGAATTCACCGGCCCTCTGGACGCCCTGTTCGTCGGCCTGGGCGGTGGCGGCATGCTCTCGGGCACCGCGTTGTCGACCCGTGCGCTGGCACCCGATTGCCAACTGTTTGGCGTTGAGCCCGAAGCAGGCAATGACGGCCAGCGTTCATTCCAGACCGGCAGCATCGTGCACATCGACACCCCGGCGACCATCGCCGACGGTGCGCAAACCCAACACCTGGGCAACTACACCTTCCCGATCATCCGCGACAAGGTGACCGACATCCTCACCGTCTCCGACGCGCAATTGGTGGCCTCGATGAAGTTCTTTATGCAACGCATGAAAATGGTGGTCGAACCCACCGGCTGCCTGGGCCTGGCGGCGTTGCGCCAGCTGGGCGAGCGGTTCAAGGACCAGCGCGTGGGCATTATCGTCACTGGTGGCAATGTCGACATCGCGCGCTACGCCGCGTTGCTCAGCGAGGCGTCATGAACATCATCCACACCGAGGCCGCCTCGGCGCCCGCCGGGCATTACTCCCAGGCCGTCAGCCACGGCGACACGCTGTATATCTCCGGGCAATTACCGGTGAGCCCGCAGGGGCGCCACAACCTTGAAGCATCGTTTGCCGAACAGGCCCAGTTGGCGCTGGCTAACCTGCTGGCCATCTTGAAAGCCGCCGGCGGCTCGCCCCAGGATCTGGTGAAGGTCACGGTGTATGTGGCCGGGGTTCAGCATTGGCCGCAATTCGACCGTATTTACGCCGCCGCGCTGGGCGAGCACCGCCCTGCCCGCGCGGTGGTGCCGGTGCCCGAGTTGCACCACGGTTATCTGGTGGAGATTGAAGCTGTGGCGCGCTACTTGGCGTAGGTGTAGACCGCCGCCCGTGAAACGCCCAGGTGCGCGGCCACGGTCTCCATGGCCCGGCGAATGTCCATGCAGCCCGAGTCCTTGAGCTCTTGCAGCAACAGCCGTCGATCCGCCGCCTTGAGCGCGCGCGGGGTGGTGGCCAGGCGTGCGGCGAACTGGTCGATGCGGGTGCGAATCACATCGGCGCCGGACGGCTCCAGGGATTCGATAAGGGTGTCGCCAGTGACCGAGCCAAATTGCTCAAGCATGCCCTGCAGGCCACGAAACAATGAGAGATCGACGTTCATGCACAAGGCCGCGACGTACTTGCCACTGGTGTCCTTGATGCCGATCGAGGTGCTTTTGACCTGGCGCCCATCGCTGAATTGGTTGCGGTAGTTGGCAATGATCTGCGGGTAGTCGGGGTCGGCAATCCGCGCCAGGCCCAACTCGGTGGTCGGGTCGCCCGGCGAGCGCCCGGAGAGGTTGTTATGGATCGCCAGGATCGCCTGCTGCGGGTCGCGCAAATCGTGCAGCACGACCTCACAGAACGGGCTGAAGGTTTTGCTCAAGCCTTCGGCAATCTGTTCGAGCTGGCTGATCAGGGTGGTTTCTTCGGGAGAGGTCTTTTTCATGCAAGACAACATATCCAGTCCTGGACAGGCCGTCAATTTGGCCGCTGTCCGCCCTTGTGGAGCGTTAACCATGGACACCCCAGCAGCATTGCTAGACAGCGTGAAAATGCAGCGCAACATCCAGCGCATGCAACAGCGTGCCGACAGCCTGGGTGTGCATTTGCGCCCCCATGTCAAAACCCACAAGTGCGCCGAAGTGGTGGCCGCGCAGATAGCGGCCGGTGCCCGTGGCATCACCGTATCGACGCTCAAGGAAGCCGAATATTTCTTTGAGCTGGGCATCCAGGACATCCTCTACGCCGTCGCCATGGCCCCGCACAAACTGCCCCAGGCCCTGGCGCTGCGCCGCCGGGGTTGCGCGCTGACGCTGATCACCGACAGCCTCGCCGGCGCCCGGGCCATCGTCGATTTCGGCGCCGCGCAGGGTGAAACCTTTGCCGTGATGATCGAGATTGATTGCGACGGCCACCGTTCCGGGGTCAAGCCGCAGGACGCGTTATTGCTCGACATCGCCCAACTGCTCGGTGACAGCCTCGTCGGCGTATTGACCCACGCAGGGGAAAGCTACGGCCTGGATACGCCTGAAGCGTTACAGGCCATCGCCGAACAGGAACGCGCACGCTGCGTTGAAGCGGCGCAACGTATCCGTGCCGCCGGGATGGCCTGCGATCAGGTCAGTGTCGGCTCCACGCCTACCGCATTGTCAGCCGTGAGCCTTGAAGGCGTGACCGAACTGCGCGCGGGTGTGTATGCGTTTTTTGACCTGGTGATGCACAACATCGGCGTATGCCGCACCGAGGAACTGGCCTTGAGCGTGCTGACCACAGTGATCGGCCATCAAGCGGAAAAAGGCTGGATCATCACCGATGCCGGCTGGATGGCCATGAGCCGGGATCGCGGCACGCAAGCGCAAAAACGCGACTTTGGTTATGGCCAGGTGTGCAATGAGCACGGGGAGTTGATCGACGGCTTGCTGTTGAGCAGTGCCAACCAAGAACATGGCGTGGCGCGGTTCGAAGCGGGCGGCGTGGATGTGGTGACGCAATTTCCGCTCGGTACGCGCCTGCGTATTCTGCCCAATCATGCCTGCGCCACGGGGGCGCAGTTCGGCAACTATAACGCCGTGTTGCACAACGGTGAAGTGCAACGCTGGGAACGCTTGCGCGGCTGGTAGTCGACCTTTCAAGGGCTGCTATAGCCCCTGTGGGAGCTGGCTGTATTTCAAATCAAGCTCGACGCGGCTGTCACAGACCCTGTAGGAGCTGGCTGTATTTCAATTCAAACTCTGCGAGGCTGCCACAGACACTGTGGGAGCTGGCTTGCCTGCGATGGCGGTCTCCCAGTAGCAAATGGGCCAACTGACCCGACGCTATCGCAGGCAAGCCAGCTCCCACAATTCTGGCTGTATTTCAAATCAAGCTCGACGCGGCTGCCACAGACCTTGTGGGAGCTGGCTTGCCTGCGATGGCGGTCTTCCAGTAATAAATGGGCCAGCTGACCTTCGCTATCGCAGGCAAGCCAGCTCCCACATTCAGGCATCCTCAAGTATGAGGTCGGCGCCCTTCTCCGCCACCATCAATACCGCTGCATGGGTGTTACCCGAGGTCACATTCGGGAAAATCGACGCGTCCACAATGCGCAAGCCGTGCAACCCGTGCACCTTCAAGCGCTTGTCCACCACCGACACCTGCGGGTCCGAGCCCATCGCACAGGAGCCGCACAGGTGGTAGATCGAGCCGCTGTTTTCGCGGAAGTATTGCAGCATCTGCTCGTCGCTCTGCACGGCCGCGCCGGGCAACACCTCGGCCACCGTGATGCCTTTGAGCGCAGGTGCCTGCATGATCTTGCGCATCAAGCGGCTGCCCTGGATGACTTCGTCAATGTCCTTTTGCGTACTCAGATAGTTCGGATCGATCAACGCCGCATCCCGCGGGTTGTTCGAGGCGATACGGATGGTGCCACGACTGGTCGGCCGGCACGGGTTGAAGCACAGCAGGAAACCGGAATACGGCTCGGGCTTGAGGCTGGCCTTGTTGTTTTTCGGAATCTGGTACGACAGCGGGTTAAAGTACAACTGAAGGTTCGGGTCCGCCTGCTGGTCGTTGCCGCGAAAGAAACCACCGGCCTGGTTGACGCTCATCGCCAACGCGCCCTTGCGAGTGAACAGGTATTTCAGGCCCAGTTTCAGCTGGCCGAACAAAGAGCTGAGTTCGTCATTGAGGGTGGGAATATTGGCCTTGTAGTAGTAGCTGGCGCACAAGTGGTCCTGCAGGTTTTCACCTACGGCCGGCAGGTGCTTGACCAGTGGGATGCCGTGTTCAGCCAGCAGTTGCTGATCGGCCACGCCGGACAGTTGCAGGATCTTCGGCGTGTCGACGGCACCCGCGCAAAGGATCACTTCCTTGCGTGCCTTAAAGGTGCGCACCACGCCCTTTTGGGACACGCGAATCCCGCTGGCGCGTTGCTGGTCATCAAACAGCACACGATCAACCAGTGCATGCAACTCCACGGTCAGGTTCGTGCGACTGAGCGCCGGATGCAAATGCGCAAAGCTGCTTGAGCAGCGCTCGCCATTGCGGGTGTTGACGTCATACAAGCCCGCGCCTTCGAAATGGGGGCCGTTGAAGTCATCACTGAGGCCGTAGCCGAGCTGTTCGCAGCCCTTGAGGAACACGTCACAAATCGGGTGGGTCTGGCCCTTCATCGGTGTGATGCTGATGGGGCCGCTGCCACCGTGGTACTCGGTGTCGCCCAGCGGGTGATTTTCCAGTTTGCGGAAGTACGGCAGTACATCCTTGAAACCCCAACCGTCGTTACCGTTGGCCGCCCAGTCATTGAAGTCATGGGCCTGACCGCGCACGTAGATCATGGCGTTGATCGAACCCGAACCGCCCTGCACCTTGCCGCGCGGCGCATAGATTTCCCGGCCAGCCAAGTGTTTTTGCGGCTGGCTGTAGTACATCCAGTTAAAGGTCGGGTTGTAATACATCTTGGCGAATCCGACCGGGATCTTGAACCACCAGGAACTGTCTTTGCCACCGGCTTCCAGCAGCAACACCGAGTATTCGCCCGAAGCGGAAAGCCGGTTGGCCAGAACGCAGCCGGCAGCACCCGCGCCGGCGATGATGTAGTCATATGTCATTCACGGTTACCGCGTAAGTCGTTTTTATCAGCCCTTGGCGGGCGAAGTGTCTTTGACGTCAGCTGGCGTCGGCGCCATCTGCAGGTGCAAACGCTCGCCGGTGTACGGCGTGTGTTTGCGCACCACGTCCATGTTCAGCTCCACGCCCAGGCCAGGTTCGGTGGACGGGATGATGTAGCCGTCCTCCCATTGCAGCGGCTTGGTCAGCACTTCGGCGTGGAAACCGCCCCAGGTCATGATGCTTTCCTGGATCAGGAAGTTCGGCGTGCACGTGGCCAGCTGGAAACTCGCCGCCGCGCCGATCGGCCCGTTGTACAAGTGCGGCGCGATTTGCGCGTAATAGGCTTCTGCCATGCTCGCGATCTTCTTCGCCTCCAGCAGCCCGCCGCAACGCGCCACGTTCATTTGCAGGATCGACGCGCCGCCGGCCTGCAGCAGTTTGAAAAACTCGTACTTGGTGGTCAGGCGCTCGCCGGTGGCAATCGGGATGCTGGTCTTGGCCGCGACCTGGGCCATCGCGTCTTCCTGGCCAGGCGGCACCGGTTCTTCGAACCACAGCGGGTCGTATTTCTCCAGGCGCTTGGCCAGGCGGATCGCCGATGACGGCACCATCTGCCCATGGGTGCCGAACAACAGGTCGCACTTGTCGCCCACCGCCTCGCGGATCTTGCGGCAGAAAGTCTCGCAACGCTCCAGCACTTCCAGCGAAATCTGGTGGCCGGAGTACGCGGTGTACGGGCCGGCCGGGTCGAACTTCACGGCAGTGAAGCCTTTGTTCATATTCTCGATGGCGCACTCGGCGGCCAGGTCCGGGTCGTCGTAGTCGTACTCGCCCTTGCTGTTGACCGGGTACAGGTAGGTGTAGGAACGCAGGCGCTCGTTGACCTTGCCACCCAGCAGCTCATAGACCGGCTTGTTGGCGGCTTTGCCGATGATGTCCCAGCACGCCATTTCCAGGCCGCTGACCACGCCCATCATGGTCAGGTCCGGGCGCTGGGTGAAACCGCTCGAATAAGCCTGGCGGAAAAACCGCTCGATGTGGTGCGGGTCGTGGTTGAGCAGGTAGCGCTCGAACACATCCTCGATGATCGGCAGCATGGCCTTGGGACCAAAGGTGGCGGCGTAAATCTCACCGACACCTTCAATGCCGCAGTCGGTCTTGAGTTTGACAAACAGCCAATACATGCCACCGATATGCGGTGGTGGGACGGCAACGATATGGGTTTCAAGGGCGACGATTTTCATCTCAGGCACCTGTCTGGTTGAATTTTTTACGATTGATTCGAGCGCGCAGCGTCAGGGCCGCAAGCGTCCCGAGCACGCCGATAAAGGCGATGTAGCCGAAATACAGGTTGTAACCGGGCTTGCCTGGGTAGGTATCGGTCAGGTAGCCATTGATCAGCGGGATAAAGGTGTCGGGCAGGTAACCCACCACCGAGACGATGCCGATGGCCAGGCCGGTGATTCGCAGCGGAATGTCGCAGCTGTCGAGAATCGCCCAGTACAGACCGCGAATCGCATAGGTCATCAGGCCGATAAAGATCACCGTGCCGATCAGCAGGCCGAGGCTGTTGAGCGCCGGGAACACGATCAGCCCGACCATCGCCAGGGTCACCAGCACCAGCGCGACGATCAGCACCGAGATGTTCGAGAACTTGTCGCCCAGCCAGCCGCCGCCGATGCCGCCGATGGGGCGCATCCACAGTTTGATGGTGGTGATGGTGCCGGCCATCACCGCAGTCATGCCGCTGCCTTGCAAGTAGTCGGAAAAGCTGTAGGTAGCCCAGAACATGTGATAACCGCAGAACACGATGGCGGTCACCAGCCACAGCTCGGGGATTTTCACCAGGGTGGTCAGGTCGGCGATCAGGTTGAACTTGCCCTTCTCTACCGCTGGCGTCTCTGCCAGAGACTTGGGATCTTTGAGCAGTACCAGCCCGCAGCCAATGGCTATACAGATAAACGAGTACAGGTACACCACGTGCTTGAAGCCTTGGGCCGCCGACTGGCTTTGAGTTTCGGTGGCATAGGCAAACAGGCCCAGGGCCACGGTCGCCAGCAAGGCTTCCACCAGCCCGCGACCGCCATCGAGAATGCCGAAGAACCGCCCCTGCTCACTCTGATGAGCAATCATCTTCACGCGCTTGAGCACCGAGGCCCAGAACGTCAGGCCAGTGGTCAGGCCCCAGCAACCGAAAATGATCATCAGGCCGGTCATTGACGGCACGCTGGCGTACCACAGGCCCAGTGCGCCGGTGGCGACCAGCGAGAAGAAGATCAAAAAGCGTGGCGGCAAACGGTCGGCCAGCCATCCGCTGGGCAGGTAGCTAAGCAAAAAGATCGTGCCGAGCATGGAGTACAGGTAGCCCAGTTGACTGTGGTTGATCTGGAACACGTCGAGCATGGTGGTCTGGTAGACCTGGCGCAGGTAGAGGATCGGGTAGATCGCGCCGGCGGCGAGTACCAGCAACAGCAATTGGAAATAACGGCTGGCAGTGTCGTTTGCCGCGGGCACGGCAACGGAAACCTGGGCAACGGGTGCAGGCTTGGACATCATGTGGACCTCAGGCACCCGCTGCGCGGGCGCCCTGATAATTGTTTTTATTAAAGGTGCAACAGGTGCGCGTGGATCAGTACTTCATGACCACCAGGCGGGTCTGGGTAAACTCAAGCATCCCGTGCTTACCGTCATCGCCGCCCAGCCCTGAGCGTTTCCAGCCGGCGTGGAAACCCTGATACGGGTCTGCCGGCGTGCGATTGACGTACAACTCTCCGGCTTCGATGGCATTCGCCACTTTCATTGCCGTGCGGTAGTTCTCGGTGTAGAGCACCGATGACAGGCCGAACTGATGGTCGTTGGCCATGGCCAGCGCTTCGTCGATGTCGCGGTACTTGAGCACCGGCAACACCGGGCCGAAGATTTCTTCCTGAATGATTTCCATGTCCTGGCGGCAACCGCTGAGCAAGGTCGGCGGATAGAAATGGCCCGGCCCGGCTGGCAGCACACCACCTGTTTCCAGTACAGCACCGGCAGCGACGGCGCGCTCGACCATGGCGTGGATATTCTTTTGCGAGCTGGCGTTGACCAACGGGCCCATCAGGCTTTCGTCCGTGGAACGGTCACCGAACTTCACCGCGCTGATCTTGGCTTTCAGCAAAGCGAGGAATGGCTCATAAATACTTTCGTGCACATACACGCGTTCCACCGCCGTACACAGCTGACCGCAGTGGGTGATCTTGGACGCAACGATAGCGCTGGCGGCTGTTTCCAGGTCGGCATCCGGTTCGATGATTGCCGGGGTCTTGCCGCCCAATTCCAGGGATGGTTTGGCGATATTGGCCTTGCAGTAATCCAGCACGATACGCCCGGCGTTCACGCTGCCGGTGAGGGTGATCAGGCCGACGGCCTTGTGCGTGCAGACGCTGGCGGCGGTGGCGTGGTTCATGGTCAGGATGTTGATCACACCGGCTGGAATACCGGCTGTCACCACTGCCTTGGCAATTTTAAACGCCGACAGTGGCGTGTTGTTGCTGGGCCGCACCACCACGGTATTACCCGCGATCAGCGCCGGGGCAATCTTGCGCAACAGCGTGTAGACCGGGTAGTTGAACGGGATCAGACAGGCCACCACACCAATCGGCTCGCGGTGCAGGAACAGGTTTTCGTCCGAGGTATCGCTGGGGATGATCTCGCCTTCGATGCGGCGGGCCCATTCGGCGTGGTAACGGGTAATTTGCGCGGCGTAGCGGGCTTCGTTGCTGGCGTCAGTGACGCTCTTGCCGGACTCGCTGGCCAAAGCCGTACCGATGGCTTCGGCGTGGCTGTCCAAGGCATCAGCGAAGGCACGCAGGTGCTCGGCGCGTTCGATGCTGGTGAGCGTGCCCCAGGTTTTCTGGGCGCGGGCGGCGGCGTCGACGGCGGCAATGGCCTCATCGGCGGTGGCGGCGCTGACATGGCCGACCAGGGATTCATTGGCAGGGTTGTAGACGGCGATCAGGGCGTCGCTGGCGGGTTCGACGAATTGACCGTTAAAGAAATTGCGCTCGAATTGCATGTGGTTTGCCCAACGTTGTTGTTTTGCGAGTGACATGCAGTTTTGTCGTTGTTAGGGGGGCGGGCAAACGACTTATTGGATGGGGTAACGTGCGAAAAATGAAGGTTTGTGTGTCTGTAGCGGGAATATATCTCCTGAGTGGTTGAAGCAAAAGCACAGCCAAAGCGGCCATGATCAGGCAAGCTGCACACGGTCAACTGTGGGAGCTGGCTTGCCTGCGATAGCGGTTTGTCGGTGTACATATCCATTTCTGCGGTAACGGCTTCTATTGGTTCCGCTCTTACAGCGGGTCACTTTTGGCAAACGCCCCAAAAGTAACCAAAAGGTCTGTGCCCCACCACTCGGCACCTCGCTTAGGCTCGGTGTGCCCTCACTCCGGCTTGAATCCGTGGGCCG